>CAYXCX010000164.1:0-4772 GCA_964463405.1 uncultured Clostridia bacterium | reverse complement strand
ACGCTGCCGCCACAGTCCACGGCAAACACCTTGTGGTCGGAGCTGAGCAGGGAAAAAACGATCGTCGACAGCCCGGACCCTGTTTCCATGGAATGCTTCACGCCCAGTTCACGGCAGCGCTCGACAATTCGCCGGAGCAAGGCCGGATACATCGTGCCCGCATTGTGCCAGTCCGGGGGGAACTTCTCGAGCGCCTTCAGGGCTTCCCTGAGCCGCGAGTCCATGCTCTCTCCCTCCCGGCTCCCGGCCTTTGCTTCCCGGGACGATTCTCCCCGATTCCAGCCGTCAGCTGCCGTGCTCGGCTTTTGTTGGGCATCGAGCGCGGCAGCCTGCAAACAGTCGGCAAGGCCGTATTTGCGAACCATGGCCACGGCATGATGAAGCGGCGCCATGGGGGACAGAAATTCTTTGGCGTCCATTTGCCGGCGCACAAATTCGAGGAAAACAAGCGGGTCGCGGAACAGGCTCCGCAGGCCGATTGCGATCTTCCTGAGCCGGGGGATCGGCCGCGGGGCGCAATGCCGGCGGGCCTCCCGGATCGTTGCCACCAATCGCTCCTTGCGATACAAAACCGTCAGGTCATGCAAGCGCATCTCGTTCAGGAGGCGCGGATCGACGCGGCGGGCCGAGCGGAACGCATGCCGGACCATGCGAACGAACTGCCGCTTGCGCAAAGCCGAGTCCAGTTGTGTGATGTCCGTGCTCTGGGCGCTGTGCAGCCGCCAGTGAGCCAAATAGCGGGGAACGTGGACGGTGCTGGCCAGCAGCGAGGCGCGCATCCCCCATTCGAAATCGGCCGCCGGGCCGAAGCGGGTGGAAAACAGCCCCGCGCGGTCGAAAAGCCGCCGGCGGATCAGCAGCTGGGTGATCGAAGTGTACACGGTGCGCACCCCGCAATGAAGGACGCCGTCGTGGGGAGCGCGGCGGACGTGCGGCCGGTCGATCCATTCCCCGAAGTATTTCGTGCTGAACAGCCGCTCCCAGCTCAGCGTCCGGGATGGCCCGCCGCTCTCGTCTATGATGCGCAATTTACAATGGGCCAGGTCGCAGTCGGGGTTTTCGTCCAAGGCCCGAACCATGTGCTCCAGGAAATCGGGTTCCATGGTGTCGTCGCTGGGGGCGATCAGCACGTACCCCCCCCGGGCCAGGCCAATGGCGTGATTCCAGTTCACATAAATCCCGCGTTCGGGCGATTGCTGGATTCGGATGCGACCATCCCTGGCCGCCCATTCTTGAAAAAACTCCCAGGCCCCATCGGTGGAATGGCTGTCCACCACCACGAGCTCCCAATCGGAAAGGGTCTGCCCGACGATGGAGCGCAGGCGCTCGTCCAGGAACGGCCGGTTGTTCAGGTTGGGCAGGAGGATCGAGACCCGGGGCGGGGCGACTTGCGGGTCGGCAGCGCCGGTCACCCGGAGTTTTGCGTTCCGCGTCATGGCTCTAGGCCGCGGTAGATCGGTGAATCGACCAGGCTGCGCAGAAAGTGCTCGCCGGCAAGCTTCTTCTTGATCGGATGATCTCGAAGAAAGCGGTGCGCTTCCTGTACGGCATCCATGCTCTCGGCCTTCTCCGCGGCTTCGGCCAGCGAGGAAAAATAAAGGGGGTAATCGTCTCCCAGATATTCCCGGACCGACTCAAGCGGGTTGACCAATATGGGCGTATTGCGGGCCATGCACTCAATGATGGTATTGTTGGCGCTGGAGTCGTACAGGTCCACAATCACCAGGTTTTCCGCGAGCAGGCGGTCGTAGCCGTCGTCGGGCAGGAAGCAGACCTCCTGGGCCGTATCGTACATGGCATCCTGGAAAACCCCCTGCCGGCGCAGAAGCGCCCGTTCTTTCTTGAGCAGGCCGTCCAGGTCGGCATGGGTGACGCGCAGGAAAATTTTCCTGTACGACCGCGTCGGCAGCATGTAGATCGCGTGCAGCCGGCGCAGCCACCAGCCCACCTGCACGATCTTCTTCTCCCGGTTGGCAGCGAAGCGCTCCCAGCTCCATTTCAGCTCGGGCTCCTCGGTGGGATGGAACAGGTCTTGGATGGGGACAGGAAGCTTTTTCTCCAAGGCGCGGCGATGGTAGCGGGACAGCGTGAATACTCCCTGGCAAAACGGCAGGCTCTGCTGCCAAAGGTCTGTTTTAAAAATGGCATCATTGGATTGCTCGCTCTGAAACCATTCCGGGACTTGGGGCGGAATATGGATGATGCCGATCCAGGGTTTTAGAATGGCGCTAGGGCCCCCAGGACCCCAGCAGAACGTGCGTTCGATGAAGCCATCCAAATAGATGCCCTTCTCGGCCTGCAGGCGGTCCAGCAGGCCAAGCACAAAGAGCCAGCCGCTGCGATGCTGGCCGTAGAATCCCTGCCGCTGGCTCCCCAGATGGATCTTCCTAGGAAGGGACGTTCCCGCATCCGGAGCCTCTCCCTCGCCACCAGGCCAATTCATTGGACCGTCGACCGGGGGGCGGGGATGGGCAGCGACCGGTAGATCATCGAACCGGCGAAAGCACGGCAAAAGCTGTCTCCGTTCAATTCCTGCACGCGCGCCAGCCCCTTCAGGTACTCATGCGTCCGGATGATCAAGGCGCGGTCCATCAGCTTGGCCGCGGCCTCGGCCAGTGACTGAAAATAGAAAGGGTATTCCTCGCCAAGGTACTCCACCACCGCCGGCAGCGGATTGACCAGCAGGGGCGTCTGGCGCACCATGCACTCCACGATGGCGTTGCAGGCCGAGCTGTCATAGAGGTGCAGGAAGACGACATTTTGGCTCAGCAGGCGGTCGTACTCCCTATTGGCCAAATAGGGAATGATGGAGACGGAATGGAAATCAAAGGCCGAAATCGTCCCTTCTCGCGCCAGGACCTCTTTTTCCCTTTTCCACAATTCAGGAAGGCTGTGATGGGCCACATCCAGCAAGGCCTTAGCGAAGTCCGTCTTGGGGAGTTGGTAGATGGCGTGCAGCCTTCTCAGCCACCAGCCGACCTGCACGACCTGCTTGTTTTTGTTCGCCGCAAATCTTTCCGGCGACCATTTCAATCGAGGCGTCTCCGTGGGCAGCAGCAGCGTATCCACGCGAAACGGGAGAAGCGGCTGCAGGCTCTTTTGGTGATAGCGAGAGAAGGCAAAAAGGCCGCGGCACCAGGGCAAGCTTTTTTGCCAGGGCTTGGAAAGGAAGATGGCCTGATTGCTCTGATGCATATGGAACCATTCCGGCAAACAGGGCGGGACATGGATGAAGCCGATCCAGGGTTTTTCGTAGGCGAAGGAGCGGTCAGGCTGCCAGGAGAACGTCCGCTCGATGAAGGCGTCCAGGACGGCTCCCTGCGGGTGGTGCAGGCCCAGCAGAAATTGCAGTCCGTACTTCAGTCCGCTGCGATGGCGGCCGAAATCCAGGTGCATCTGCCCGATCAGGGATACTTTTCTCTCCTCCGCCGGAAACGTGGCGGCCAGGGCGGGGCTTTTGCGCCTGGGCAGGCTTCTGGCCGTGCGCTCCTCCTGCAGTTTCCTGACGAGCGTTTTTCCCGCGCGCAGGGGCAGCAGGACGGCCCGTCCCAGGCGGAACGAATGACTGCGCTGGAGCACGCCGACCTTGGCCTGCAGCAGGGATGCCGAGGCGGACGCTTCCTGCAGTTCTTCCCGCAGGCGCCCGATTCCCTCTTCGCGCTCGGCCAGCGTGCCGGTCAGCGCCACGATCTTGCGCTCCTTTTGGGCCAGTTCGTCGCGCAGCAGATGGACCACGCCCTCGATCCCATCCTGGATCCTCTTGAGCGCGTCCGCGTCGAGTTGCTTGACGGCTTTCTCCTGAATCTCCTGCATGACCAGCCCGGTGATCAGCGAAATCGACTCGTTTCGGCCCCGCAGCTTGCCCTGCAGGTCCTGGATTTCCCGGACCTCTTTGCACCAGTCTTCCAGCAGCCATTTCGCCATGCGCTCCATGGTGGCCTTCCAGTTGGCCTCGCCCCACTCCTCGGCGCCGGGACGGTTCTTCCCCCGCCGGCCTTCCCCGCTCCCGAGCAGGCGGCCCGCGATTCTTGCCGGCAGCCTGCCGGCCGCTTCGCGCCAGAGCTCGCGGGGCCGGGAAGCGGCGAGCAAATCCCAGGCCCGCGCCTCAATGACGGCCATCGCCTCGGCCGCCAGCGGCAATGAGGAATAGCGGGTGATGCGGCAATCGCCGAAATCGAGGCCAGCGGCGCCGCGATCCGCCAGCCACTGTTGCGCCTGGCCGCGGTACTCCGGGCTTTCGGCCAGTTCGTTGATGTCCCACAGCGCGTCGGCATGCCGGGCGTTCTCAAACAGCGACAGCAGCCACAGGTAATAGAAAAGGAGGTATTGGTCCCACTCGCTGTAGGCGTTGTAGAGGATGCGGTAGAGCGCCTCCTCGCCGCTGTGCTCGCCGGCATGGTAGGCGAGCAGCGGCAGCGCCTGGCGCAGCGGGCGGATCAGGGCGTTGTCCCGGTTCTTGCTCAGCGCCATGACGTCCATGAGGAAGAACGCGTCGTAGCCCTTCCGCGCCCGGATGGCGGCATAGGATTGCCACTGGTCTCTGGGATCCCGGAAAAGATAAATATTGAGCGAGTCGGGATAATTCGCCTTGAACCAGGCGCTGCGCAGCGCCGTGCGATTGAACTGCAGCAGCGGGATTTTTTCGCCGCAGGAGACGCAGCTTTTCATCGGCGGACTTGTTGATGTAAAACCCGGTGGCGAACAGGATGATCCCCGCCATGAACGGCCATGACAGCAGCCACCCGTCCGCGTAGTCGCGCAGGTGGAAGACG
>CAYXCX010000163.1:3354-4774 GCA_964463405.1 uncultured Clostridia bacterium | reverse complement strand
CGTCAAGTGCTCGCTGGACGAGTGCATCAAGCGCGACGTCAAGGGCATGTACAAGAAGGCCCTGGCCGGCGAGATCAAGAACTTCACCGGCGTCTCCGACCCCTTCGAGGAGCCCCTGCACCCCGAACTGGTGATCGAGAGCGACAAGGAAAGCGAGGAGGAGTCGCTGCGCAAGATCCTGGCCAGGCTGGATGAGCTGGGCTACCTGAAGCCGGCGGCGAGCGAGATCGCCCTGCCCGACTACCTGGGCCGGGAGCTGGTCAGGCTGCTGCCCGGCCAGAAGTTCCCCGACCTGCCCACCTTCATTGTCCACATCCTCAGCACCTACGTGTCCCAGAACAGCAGCGCCGGCGAGATGACCCCGTCCGAGGAGGACGCCGTGCGCGAAAAGCTCAAGAAGCTCGGCTACATCAGCTAAGGAGACCCCCATGATCGTCAAACCGCACGGCGGCGAACTGATCGACCGTGTCCTGTCGGCGAAGGAGCGCGAGGCCATCCTCTCCTTCCGCGACAAGTTTTTCAACCTGGAGATCGACGAGGAAAAAGCCATCGAGGTGCAGAACATCGCCACCGGCGTATTCTCGCCGCTGAAGGGCTTCATGAACCAGGAGGACTACCGCGAGGTGGTCCACCACAGCCGGCTGGCCAGCGGCCACGCCTGGACCCTGCCCATCGTCCTGCCCGTCAGCCGCGACACGGCGCGGCAATTCGCCAAGAACGACACCATCATCCTCGCCAGCGGCGGCGTCGCCATCGCCTCGATGCAGGTCGAGGACATCTACGCCTGGGACTTCGAGGAGTACGCCCAGAACGTCTTCGCCACCACCGACCTCAAGCACCCCGGCGTCCAGCAGGTCCGCTCCGGCGGCGAGCTCTTCGTCGGCGGCAGCGTCAACTTCCTGAGCGAGCCCATCACCCGCTTCCCGGCCTACTACCTGACGCCGCGCGAGACGCGCGTCCTGTTCAAGGAAAAGAAGTGGAGCACCGTGGTCGGCTTCCAGACGCGCAACGTCCCCCACCTGGGCCACGAGTACGTGCAGAAGTCGGCGCAGTCGATCGTCGACGGGCTGTTCATCCACCCGGTCATCGGCAAGAAAAAGGCGGGCGATTTCACCGACGAGGCGATCCTCGACTCCTACAAGGCGCTGATCGACGAGTACTACGTCCGCGAGCGCACGGCCATGTCCATCCTGCAGTTCGAGATGCGCTACGCCGGGCCCCGGGAGGCCATCTTCCATGCCATCGTGCGCAAGAACTTCGGCTGCTCGCACTTCATCATCGGCCGCGACCATGCCGGCGTGGGCAGCTACTACCATCCCTTCGCCGCCCAGAAGATCTTCGACTGCTTCCCCGACCTGGGCATCACTCCCATGTTCTTCATGAGCTTCTTCTTCTGCCGCAAGTGCAACTCCATCGCCAA
>CAYXCX010000163.1:0-3344 GCA_964463405.1 uncultured Clostridia bacterium | reverse complement strand
GACAAGACCTGCCCCCATGCCCAGGGCGACCACATCGACTTCGCCGGCAAGATCATCCGCGAGAAGCTGGTGGCCAAGCAGGTGCCCCCCGAGTCCATGATGCGCCGCGAGGTCGCCGAGGCCATCATCCGCCACGGCCGGCCCCTGGTGGAATAGCCCGCCGCCGGTGGCTGCCCGCCGCGGCAGGCGCCGCCTCCTGGTCATCGGCCTGGACGGCGTCGCCCAGGAAATGCTCGTCGGCGCCCCGGGGCGCCCGGCGCTGCTTCCCGGCATGCGCGATTTTTTCGCCGGCCGGGCGGCGCGCCTGGCCGTTTCCATCCCGGAGATCTCGGCCGTCTCCTGGTCGAGCTTCATGACCGGCACCCAGGCCGGCGAGCACGGCATTTACGGCTTCGTCGACCTGGAACCGGGCTCGTACCGCTGGCGCTTCCCCGACTTCCGCGACCTGCGCGCCGAGCCGTTCTTCATCGAGTTGGGCCGCCATGGCAAGCGCTCGGTGATCATCAACCTGCCGGCCACCTACCCGGCCCGGCCCATCCCCGGGGTGCTGATCTCGGGATTCGTGGCCCTGGACCTGGAGCGGGCCGTCTTCCCGCCCCGCTACCTGCCCATGCTGCGCCAGGCCGGCTACCAAGTCGACGTCGACGCCGGCAAGGGACGGGAGCGCAAGGCCGAGTTCCTGGCCGACCTGCACTGCGCCCTCCAGGTGCGCAAGCAGGTCGCCGACCGCCTGTGGCAGCGGGAGGATTGGGACGTCTTCATGTTCACCGTCACCGGCACCGACCGCCTGCAGCATTTCCTCTACGACGCCTACGGCAACCAAGCGCACGAGCACCACGAGAATTTCGCCGCCTTCTTTCGCAGCGTGGACGAGGCGGCCGTCGATTTCCTGCAGCGCGCCGCCGCCTGCCCGGGAACGGAGGTCGTCGCCCTATCCGACCACGGCTTCGGCCCCATTCGCCGCGAGATCTACCTCAACCAGGTGCTGAAGCGCCACGGCTTCCTGCGCCTGGACGAGCCGGGGGCCAAGGGCCTGGCGGCGATCGGCCAGGGCGCCACCGCCTTCGCCCTGGATCCCTCGCGCCTCTACGTGCACCGCCGCGGCAAGTACCCGCGGGGCGCTGTGGACGAGGGCGATTGCGAGAAAGTGCGCCGCGACCTGAGCGACCTGTTCCGCGCCTACGAGATCGGCGGGCAGCGGGTCATCCGCCGCGTCTGCCGCGCCGAGGAGATCTATGCCGGGCCGCAGATGGCCGCGGCTCCCGACCTGGTCCTGCTGTCGGAACCGGGCTACGATCTCAAGGGGGGGCTGGAGAAGGAGAGCGAATCCGGGACCAGCCACTTCACCGGCATGCACCGCCAGGACAACGCGTTCCTGGCCTGCAGCCGCCCCGAGCTGCTCGCTGCCGCCCCGACCATTTTCGAGGTCAAGGACCTGATCTACCGCCTGCTGGCTATTTGACCTTTTCCTTCTGCTTTTCCAGGTTCATGGCCAGGGTGCGGATCACCGGGCTGACGTTGCGGTCGCGGGCCAGCAGCTTCAAGTCGCGGTCGTGCAGCTGCTTGACGAAGGAGAGGGCCCGGCTCACCGGCGTCTTGGGATTCTCCACCAGCGCCAGCAGAACCGAATAGTTCTTTGTCCATTCCCGGTTGACGGCGATCCTGCCGATGATCTCGCCCGGCAGGCTCAGGTTGCGGGCGTGGATCAGCACCTCGTCCACCGCCATCTTGGGGCTTTCCAGAACGGCCGCCTGCACCATCTTGTTGGCGTCCTTGATCAGCACCAGCCGCTCGGTCTTGTTGCCGGTCATGGCCAGGCGCACGCGCTCGGAGATGTTCATGCGGTTGACGCGCTGCAGGGTGGTCAGCGCCTGCTGCTGGATCTCGACCGCGTCCAGCTGGGCATCGTCCTGGTGCTCCTCGGCGATGGCCGAGGTGAGCTCGATCAGGACCTCGGTCTCGGGAATTTCCTCCACCGCCTGCGGCCGCAGGTAGAACTCGCGCAGCTCCCCGATGCGCCCGCGGATGAAGGCGTTGCACTCTGGATTGGCCTCCATCCGCTCCATGATCTCCGGGAAGCCAATCAGCCGGATCTGGTTCTCGAGCAGCATCTCCAGCACGGCGGCGCGGGCGCGGCCGGCGATGCGCAGGATGAACTCGGCCGGCACCGCCTGGTTGTGGATGATCAGGGTCAGGACGGAAAAATAGCCTGCATCCAGAGCCTCCTGCAGGATGAAATCGGTCACGCGCAGGTCGGCGTCGCGCTTCTGCACGTACTGCTCTTTCACCGGCTGGGCGATCATGCCCAGCAGCTGCCTGGCCTGCTCCTCAAAGCGGGGGTCGGCAAGGACCATGACCAGGCTCTCCAGGTATTCCTCTTCCGTGAAGGCCAGCTCCTTGGCCAGCAGGTACTTCAGCAGATCCTCGCTGGGAGCTCCCTCGGCGATTTTCAGCACCAAAGGGTTCTTGGAAACCATCGCTAGCGCTGCAGCAGGTCGTTCAGGTTCGCGGGATCGACCACCAGCTTCATGGCCTCGGGCGAGCGGCTCAGCAGGGAGACTTCGCCGCCGTTCAGCCACAGCCGCAGCGCCGGCGGCCGGGCCATGACCAGGGTCAGGCGGTAGCCGGCGAGGCGGAGGCTCTCGCCGGCGCGGAAGGTCCGCTCTGCCACCTGCTCGCTGCCGCGCTAGAGCGACAGCCAGCAGGGGGCCACGACCTCGAGCCGCGCCTCCAGCGGCGGCGGCGCCGGGCAGGCTTCCTCGCCGACGGCCAGCAGATGGGCGGAGAAAGCCGGGAATGCGAAGGGGGCGGCCGCGGGGGCGGGGGCGAAGCGCTCGACCCAGCGCGGCGGGCCCAGCAGCAGGTAGGCGGCGAGCCCGGCGGCGGCCAGCGCCGCCAGCGCCAGCAGCAGGGTGCGGCGGCGGCGGAAGCGGGCGTACGTCATCTTCTGCATGTACTGGTCGGGCGGCGGCTCCTGCCCGGGGCGCAGGATTCCGTCCAGGGAGGCCCGGTAGGTGTTGAAAAAAGCGGTGTCATCGGCGCCGCAGGCGCGCAAGTAGTTCTTGATGTAGTAGTGGATGTAGAACGTTCCGGGGAACAGGGAGAAGTCCTCGTCCTCCAGGGCGTGCAGGAAGCGCGAGCCGATGCGCGTTTCGGCGGCGATCTCTTCGATGGAGACGCCGCGCGCTTCGCGTTCCTTCCTGAGCGCCTGGCCGACGACCTTGTCCATGCGCTAGTGGTAGCACAACGCCCGGGGCAAGTCAACCCGGGGAAGGGGGGGGTGGGGGGCGGGGGAAAAGGGAAGATTACTCGATATCTCGAGCTATTCGCTGGCTCCCTCTGGT
>CAYXCX010000162.1:0-4778 GCA_964463405.1 uncultured Clostridia bacterium | reverse complement strand
GTGGAACCTCAAGATCTACAAACTCATTTCTTGCAAAGCCTGGTCATGGGCCTCGACGCTGATCCAGCGCCTCTTGAGCATGCGCTGGGCGATCAGGCGCCGCTTGTGGTTCATGCGTCCGTTGTCGTCGGCCGCAACCTTGAAGCGGTGGGGGTTGGGCAGGACCGAGGCCAGGCGGATCGCCTGCGAGAGGCTCAGGGCCGCGGCCGGGACCTGGAAATAGCGGTGGGCCGCCGCCTCGGCGCCATAGGCCCCCCGGCCCCAGTCGGCCAGGTTCAGGTACAGCTCCAGGATGCGCTTCTTGCTCAGCGTCCGCTCCAGCTTGATGGCGATGGCCGCCTCGCGCAGCTTGCGCCACAGGGTCTGCTCGTTGCTCAGGAACAGGTTCTTGGCCAGCTGCTGGGTGATGGTTGAGCCGCCGCGCAGGATGCGCTTGTGGCGGATGTTGGCGTCCAGGGCCCGGCGCAGCGAGTCCCAGTCGAATCCCTCGTGGGCGAAGAACTTGTCGTCCTCGGCGATCAGCACCGCCTGGACCAGGAACGGGGAGATGCGCGACAGCGGCACGGCGGCGGGGAGCCGGCGCTCTCTCCGCCGTTCGCTTCGGGCCTGCTCGTTGCCCAGGCGCATCAGCGCCGTTTCCCTGGGGTTTTCCCTTTTCAGCCAGGAGACCGGAGGCAGGGCGAGCCAGAAGGCCAGGCCGGCGGCCAGCAGCAGGACGGCGAGCGCGGCCGCGATGCGCAGCAGCCAGCTTTTTTTTCGCTTTTTCCCTCCCATGCAGGGCCACTGTATGGCAAGTGACCGCCGGTGTCAAGATTGGGAAAAGTGATTCGTGCGCAGGGATGTGAAGCCGTAATAGACCGAACTCCTGCTGTTGTCTTTCCAATCATGAATCACAAATCACGATAGCTCGGCTAGAAACTGCCGCCTGTCCTCATGAAAATCGCCCACCGCGTCTCGGGCCTGAGGGCGCGGGCGACGCCGAAGGCGACGTCGTAGGCGGCCAGGCCGCCGATGCCCAGGCGGAACACCGCCTCGGCGCCGGCAGAATAGGCTGTCGGTTGCTTGAACTCCCGGTAGCGGTAGGCCAGGCGCCCCAGGTCGACGAAGGGACGCAGCCAGACGCGGTCCAGGCTCACGGCGGGCAGGAAGGCTTTTTCGACGCGCAGCAGCGGCAGGCGGTATTCCAGGTTCAGCTGCCAGCCGCGGTCGCCCCGGAGATCGCCGCGATCGAAGCCGCGCAGCAGGTCGAACGGCCGGTCGTTTCCCAGCGCGCTCCGGGCGGCCAGGCCGCCCATGGGGTAGAACGTCCAGCCCGTGTCCCAGCTCCTGGCCGCGGCCAGGCGCATGGCCAGCACCCCGGGGCGGAAAAGAGGCAGGTAGGCGCGCAGGTCGGCCTGGATCCCGCGGTTGGCCCGCTCGTTGCCTAGCAGCCCCCGGGGATGGAGGAAGCCCTGCGCCGCCAGGGTGACGCCGTCGCTCGGCGAGACCGAGTCGTGCCACTCGCGGGCCGAGTTGAATCTCATCCCCACGTGGAAGCCGTTGCCCAGGTCGGGCAATGGCAGCCGCCGCGGCCCGTCGATGAAGGTCTGCTTCTCCAGGTGCAGGTCGGCGTAGGCCTGGAACTGCGTGCGCCTGCGCAAGCGCAGCGGCCACAGCGAGGCCAGTTTCATTTCCCGGATGCGGGTGGCCGTGTCCGACCCGCGGTAGTACTCGCTGCGATCGCCCAGGACAAGCCACAGGCTGGGGAGCAGGCCCTCGTAGTCGTATTGGAAAAAGAAATTCCCCCGGCGGCTGCCTGTCCCGTAATTCATCTCCACGGAGTAGGCATGGACGCCCAGTGCGTCCATGCCGCCGGCCGCCAGGCCGGCCTGGATGTCGCCGTCGCTTGACCTCAGCACCGGCGACCACCAGCGCGGCAGCAGGTCGCGCAGCGGGCGATAGGGGCGCGAGGAGGGATGCGCCGCCGCCCCAGTCCTGCCTTCGGGAATATCCGCTGCCACGGATATTTCGATCGGCGATTGCGGCAGCCACTCGAGTGTCGATTTGGCGATCTCCTCGCCGCGGCCGCTGAAATATGCGAACAGGATTTCTCTGCCGTCGCCGCTGAGGTCGAACTGGCGGACGCCGGCCAGGCGCGGCTCCTCGAGGCGCCAGGCCCCGCCCATGTCGGGGGCGCAGACGGCTACGAAGGAGGTTTCCCTCCCTGAGGCGATGAAGAACAGCCGGCCGTCCCGTCCCCAGCGCGGCTGGCTCAGCTCGCTGCCGGCCAGCGAGAGGAAGCTCTCCAGGGCGCCGCTGGCCTGGAAAACCGCGATCCCCCAGGGGCCGCCGGCCGGCTTGGCCGCGGCGGCGATCCGTCCGCCGTCGGCAGAGACGGCTGGCTGGGCCATGCCGGCGAAAGCCGGGGAGATGGAGCGCGCTGCGCCCTTTTGCGGGTCGAACAGGGCCAGGCGGCTGCGGTTGTTGCGGCGCTCAACGCAATAGATCCGCTCGGGCATTCCCGGCCGCGCCGGTGCCGCCGCGGGGCCGGACAGCCGCTTTCCCTTTGAGAGCCTCTTCAGCTTTGCTTTTTTCAGGTCGTATTCGTACAGGTCGGAGTAGTCGCGGAACGAGCGGTGCAACTCCGAGGCCGACAGGAGCAGCCTGCCCTGGCGCCCGGCGGCCAGGGAGCCGACGGCATCCTTCTTGAATAGCTTGCGCTCGTTCCCCGTCCGGTCGATCAGCCGCACCTCGCCGCGGCCGCGGTAATCACGGTGGTAGTAGGCCAAGGCGCCGTCGGGAAGCGAGCAGGGATAGCGGTTGGCGAAGCCGTCCCGGGTGATCGGCTCGGCCCTTGCCTGCCGCTGCGGGGCCTTTCCTTGGCGGTATTCGTCCCAGAGCCCGCCCAGGGGCATGCCGAAAAGCCTGCGGAAATCGCGGCTCGTTCCCAGGGTGAGCAGGCGGGATGAGAAGCGCTCCAGGTAGCGCCGGGAAGCCGTTGGGCCGAATTTTTGCTCCAGGAACTCCATGAACCCGGCGCCGTAAAGGTACTTGGCCGCGCCGCCGGGCCAGGCAGCCGGCATCCCGGCCAGCGACCGCCAGCCGGGGAAAAGGCTTCCCCGGCGGGCGGCGTCGAGCATCAGCCGGTAGGGGGCGCGGTTCAGACGCCCCCAGCCGCTGAGGCGCGACTCGCCCTGGATGGCCAGCCCCTCGACCGCCCAGGGCGGGAGCTGCGCCGCAGGGA
Organism: uncultured Clostridia bacterium; assembly: GCA_964463405.1. GTDB lineage: Bacteria > Acidobacteriota > Aminicenantia > UBA2199 > UBA2199 > UBA2199. The sequence continues at coordinate 1,555 of CAYXCX010000162.1, read as the reverse complement.
AGAAAACCGGGTTGGTGCCGAAAAGGCGGCGCCCCAGGCGGAAGGCGGGCGGACCCGAGTTCAGGGTGGACACGTGGGTCAGCTCGTGGGCCAGGGCCAGGTCGAGCCATTCGCCGCTGGCTGCGATCTCCGAGTCGGGGCCAGGCTCGGCCAGGTCGAGGCCGACCAGGTTGTAGGGGAAAAAAGTGGCGAAGCCGTTGGCCTGGTCGCTGAAATCGCCCAGGACGATGCGTGTCCGTCCGTGCGGCCGGAAGCCCCAGAACGAGGCGAGCCCGAGGCTCAGAGCCCGGGCCGAGGCCAGCGCCGTCGCGGCCTCGGCGCTGCGCTCGGCCGGGAAGATGACCGTGATGCCATCGCGGCCCATCTCGCGCCAGCGGACGCCGGGGGGGAGTTTTGCGGCCGCAAGAACATTGGCCGTCAATGCCAAGGCCAGCGCCGGCAGCATAAAAAATGCCTTCATGAAGGCCTTTTCCACTTATTTTTTCGCAGCCAGCTTACGCTCCCAACTCCAGGCGCTGGCCACGATTTCGTCCAGCGCCGGAACGGCGGGAGACCAGCCCAGTTCGCGGCGGATCAGGCCGGCGTCGGCGATCAGCGCCGCCGGGTCGCCGGGCCGGCGGCCCGAATGGACCACCGGGAAATCGACGCCGGTGACCCGTTTGACGGCGGCCACCACGTCCAGGACCGAGTGGCCGACTCCATAGCCGCAGTTGAACGCCCGGCTCGGGCCGCCCTGCTTCAGGTAGTCCAGGGCCAGGAGATGGGCGCTGGCCAGGTCGTCGACGTGGATGTAGTCGCGCACGGCGGTGCCGTCGGCGGTGGGGTAGTCGCTGCCGAAAACCTCCAAACGGGGGAACCGGCCCAGGGCGGTCTTGAGGGCGCGGGTGAGCAGGTGGGTCGGCTGGCGGTAATTCTGCCCCAGCCGGGTCCGGCGATCGGCGCCGGCGGCGTTGAAGTAGCGCAGGGCGACGAAGCGGAAGCCGGGATGGGCGGCGGCGGCGTCGCGCAGCATCATTTCGCCGATCATCTTGGAGGCGCCATAGGGGTTGATGGGCAGCAGCGGCGCCGTTTCGGCGACCGGCATCCTATCCGGGATGCCGTAGACGGCGGCGCTGGAGGAGAAGATGAAGTTCTCCACGCCGTTCTCCAGGCAGGCCCGCAGCAGGCGCAGGAGATTGAACGAGTTGTTTTCGTAGTATTTCAGCGGCTCGGCCAGCGATTCCTCCACCTGGATGAAGGCGGCGAAATGGAGGACGCTGCGGATTTTCCGCGTGCGCAGCAGCGACGCGACATGGGCGGCGTCGCCGGCATCGCCGCGCACCAGCTCGCCGCACAGGAGGGCCTCCTCGTGGCCGGAGGAAAGGTCGTCGAGGACGATGGGCTGGCAGCCCCGTTCCCCCAAGTCGCGGACCACGTGCGAACCGATGTAACCGGCGCCGCCGGTGACCAGAATGGCCTCTCCCGAGGCCGTTTTCGGGCTGTTCATGGCTTGAGTATAGGCGAGAGCCGGATGGCAGTCAATATGAAACCAGACGTTAGACGTTAGACGCTAGAC
>CAYXCX010000161.1:0-4817 GCA_964463405.1 uncultured Clostridia bacterium | reverse complement strand
CCTTGCAGAGCCAGGCTTTTTACGTGGGCGAGCTGGTGCGCGAGAAGGTGCTGGACCTGGTGGAGGACGAGCTGCCCTTCACCACCACCGTGAAAGTCGAGGAGATCCAGGACCGCGGCGACACGGTCTATGTGCGCGCCGAGGTCTACGTGGAGAACCCGGCGCAGAAGAAGATCGTCGTCGGCCGGCAGGGCGGCCTGATCAAGCGCATCGGCACCGCCGGCCGCGAGGCGCTGGAGGAGTATTTCGCCAAGAAAGTCTTCCTGGACCTGTTCGTCAAGGTGGTCCCCGGCTGGCGCAACTCGCCGCAAATCATCCGCGAAATCTTTGACTGAGGGGCCCGCGGCGGCCGGCGCTGTTTTCCCCCTGGCAACGGCGTCATCGGGGAAACCCCGGTTGCTATTTGTCCTATATTATACTAAAATACGCCTTGAAAAATGCTTAAGACCAATACGCTGCGCTCCAAGTTCCTGCTGTCGTTCGTCCTGCTCAGCCTGGCCTACATCACCCTGTCCGCCTTTTTTGTCCTGCGCATGGTCGACGACGCGAACACCCGCATGGCCCGGGCCAGCTTCGAGCGCTGGGCCCGCGACTTCGAGACCCTGGCCGAGTCCAACTTCATCTACTTCAACTACATGAACCTGAAGGGGCAGGTCGAAGACGTGCTCAAGAACAACGCGAGCGATTTCATCGCCCTCTACGACGCCCAGGAGCGGGAGATCTTTTTCTCCGGGCCCGACTGGGCGCGCCGCGAGCTGGAGGGCGCCCGCCGCGGCTGCGGCGACCGGGTTCGCGAGTCGCGCCTGGGCGGCCGCCCCTACATGCTGGTCTGCCTGCCGGTGCAGGTCGCCGCCGCCGACACGCTCTGGGGGCGAATCCTCTACGGCCACTCCAACGAGGACAACCAGGCCCTGCTGACCAGGCTGCGCCTCTATGTCCTGGCCATCTCCAGCATCCTGCTGCTGGTTTTCGTCGCCGTCATCGCCCTGATCAACCGCAAGCTGACCCGGCCCATCGGCCTGCTGAAGGACGGCCTGGACAAGATCAGCCGCGGCGACTTTTCCCACCGCCTGGAAATCCGCTCCAACGACGAGTTCTCCTATCTGGGCGGCCAGTTCAACGAGATGGCCGAGAAGATCGAAGGCGTGCTCAAGGAGATCGAGGCCACCCACCGCAACCTGGAAAAGCAGGTCGCCGCCCGCACCCGCGAGCTGAACGAGTCCAACCACAAGCTGCAGGTGGCCATGCAGGAGCTGCGCGACACGCAGCGGCACATCATCCAGAGCGAAAAGCAGAAGTCGCTCACCGCCATCGTCTCCGGCTTCGCCCACGAGATCAACAACCCGCTGACCGGCATCCTGGGCTACGTCGATCTGCTGGCCATCCGCGACGACGCCAGCCCCTACATCCGCGAGAAGCTGAACAGCATCCAGAAGCAGGCCGTGCGCATCCAGAACATCATCGACCAGCTCAACCAGATGAATCCCGACCTGGACCAGGTCAAGATGGAGCTCAGCCTGGCCAACCTGCTGGAGAAGCTGGTCAAGGTCATCGGCGGCCGTCCGGAAAACAGCGAGTACGCCATCGTGCGCTGCGGCTCGCAGCAGGACGTCATCATCCACGGCAACCATTTCGCCCTCTGGCAGGTTTTCGAGGGCGTCGTGGAAAACGCCATCGAGGCGCTGCGCGAGAACCGCGTGGCCGACGGCCGGGTCGAGATCGAGCTGAAGCGCTCGCTCGACGGCAGCCAGGCCATCGTGGAGGTCCGCGACAACGGCGGCGGCTTCCAGAACGTCGACAAGGCCTTCGACCCCTTCTACACGACCAAGAGCCGCACCCAGAAGAAGGGGATCGGCCTGACCATCGCCTACAACATCATCCAGGAGCACCAGGGCAACATCGTCATCCGCAACAACGACGAGGGCGGGGCCACGGTGACGGTCTATTTGAAGGCGGCGGATCGCAACGGCAACAAACCAAGCGCAAGCGGAGGATAAATCATGCTCGGATCGATGAGAAAGAACCTGAAATCGCTGTCCTGGACTCTGTGGCTGGTCATCCTGGCCTTCATCGGCTTTATTTTCGTGCAATGGGGCTCGGGCCGCTTCGATGGCGAGGGGCTCGACCTGGACGTGGCCGCCGTCGGCCGTTCCGCCATCAGCGGCGAGGAGTTCCAGAAGAACCTGGCCCGCACCCTGGAAATGTACAAGCAGCAGTTCAAGGATGGCCTGAGCCGCCAGGCCATCCAGCAGCTGGGCGTTCCCGAGCAGGTGCTGCAGGGGATGATCAGCGGGCGCGTCGTCCGGGCCGAAGCGGAACGGCTCGGCCTGTCCGTCTCCGACGCCGAGCTGGGCGAGGCGATCCGCCGCAATCCTTCATTCCAGCGCGACGGCAAGTTCATCGGCTCTGCCGAGTACGAGCGGCTGCTGGCCTACAACCACGTGACCGTGGTCGAGTTCGAGGAGAGCCTGCGCCAGGACCTGCTGGCCGACAAGCTCAAGGAGCTGGTGACCGCCGGCCTGGTCCTCGATTCCGGCTCGCTGCGCGAGGACTTCCAGCGCGAGAAGGACAAGGCCGAGCTGGAGGTGATCGCCCTGCGCCTGGACGCGGCGCCGGAAGCGCCGATCGCCGACGAGGCCGGGCTGCGCGCCTTTTACGAAAAGAACCCGGCGCTGTTCCGGGGCGAGGAAAAGCGCTCCGGCCAGGTGCTGGCCCTGAAGTTCGCCGACCTCAAGAAGGAGCTCGGCCTGAAAGAGGAGGAGCTGTTCGCCTATTACCAGCAGAACAAGTCGCTGTTCCGGATCCCGGGCAAGACCAAGGTCAGCCGCATCTTCGTTCCCTATGAGGAAGCGGCGCGCGAGGAAACCCTGAAGCGCATGGAGGAGACGGCCGCCGGGCTGGTTGCCGACGGCTTCGCCGCCAAGGCGCGCGAGATGTCGGCCGACGAAAAGGCCGGCGAGGGCGGGGATTGGGGCTACTGGGGCTGGCAGGGTTTCAGCGCCCAGGAAAAAACGATGATCGAGCGCCTGAAGCAGGGCGAAATCTCCCCGCCGGTCGACACCGGCAAGGGCTTCGCGCTGCTTCTTGCAGGCGAAAAGGTCGAGGAGCAGCAGGAAAACTTCGACGTGGCCAAGCCCCGCATCCGCGGCGTCCTGGAGAACGAGCGCCTGCGCAAGCTGGCCGGAGAGCGCATGGCCCAGGCCTACGCGCGCATCAAGAAGGCCGGAAACCTTGAGGCCGGCGCCGCCAGGCTGGGGGCCAAGGTCGTGGCCAGCGAGCCGCTCGCCCGCGGCCAGGCGCTGCCCGGCGTCGACGACATGGGCGCCATCTCCCAGAAGCTTTTCGCCCTGGGCGAGGGGGAGATCTCGGAGCCCCTGGAGCTTGCCGACGGCGTCGCCGTGGTGCGGCTGACCGCCGTGAAAAGGCCGCAGATCGAGCCCTTTGAAGAGGCGCGCGAGAAAGTCGCCCGCGAGGCGGGCAAGGCCGCCAGGCTGGAACGGCTGCAGGAGAGGGCGCGGCGCGTCGCCGGCGAACTGGCCCGCCTGGGCGACGGCAAGAAAATCGAGGCTTTCCTGAAGCAGGAGGGGCTGAAGTCCGAAAGCGCCTCTTTCCGCCGCGGCGGCGCCATTCTTGACCTGGAGGCCCCGGCCGGCCTGGATGAAACCGTGTTCGCCCTGGCTGAAAACGCCTACGCGCCGCTGGCGCTGAAGAACGGCGCCGCCGTGGTCAAGCTGACGAGCCGCCAGGTCGTCAACGATGAGGAATTCGCCAAGGAGCGCCAGTCCTATTACGCCAAGCGCCTGGCTGAGGCCAGGAATTCGCGGTTTTCCGCCTTTCTGATGGGGCGCAAGGACGAGTACAAGGTCCGCTTCAACGCCGAGCGGTTCGAGAAGGTGAAGGAATCGGTCATTTCCCGCTTCCGCTGAAAAGGAGGAAGTCCATGAGCCACGCCAACGAGATCCAGGGCATGCCCGAGGGAGCCTTTGAAGTCCTGCCCCCGGGCAAGGAGTACGTCCCCTATGTCCGCGCCGACCAGGCCCTGCCCGAGGTGACGGCCCGCTCGCTCATCCTGGGCCTGATCATGGCCGTCGTTTTCTCGGCCGCCGCCGCCTTCCTGGGGCTGAAGATCGGCCAGGTGTTCGAGGCCGCCATCCCCATCGCCATCATCGCCGTGGGCGTGGCGCCGCTGTTCAAGCGCAAGAGCACCATCCTGGAGAACGTCATCGTGCAGTCGGTCGGCGCCGCCTCCGGCCTGGTCGTGGCCGGCGCCATCTTCACCCTGCCGGCCCTCTTCATCCTGGGGCTCGACCAGAAGATCGGCTTCGATCTGGTCAAGATATTCCTGGTTTCCTTCCTGGGCGGGGCGCTGGGCATCCTCTTTCTCATCCCCTTTCGCAAGTATTTCGTCAAGGAGATGCACGGCCATTTCCCCTTCCCGGAAGCCACCGCCACCACCCAGGTGCTGGTGGCCGGCGAGAAGGGCGGCGCCCAGGCCAGGATCCTGGTCAAGAGCATGATCATCGGCGGCGTGTTCGACTTCATGGTCCACTCGCTGGGCGCCTTTCCCGAATACTTCACCAGCCGCATCTTCAAGATCGGCAGGGTGCTGGCCGACAGGTTCCGCATCGAGCTGCGCATGGACGTCCTCTCGGCCGTCATGGGGCTGGGCTACATCATCGGCCTCAAGTACACCTCGATCATCGCCGCCGGCAGCATGCTGTCGTGGTTCCTGCTGGTGCCCCTCGTCCATTTCTTCGGCCAGTACATCCCGGCCGAGATCGTCGGCAACGCCCCCAAGCTGATCTCGGCCATGAACG
>CAYXCX010000160.1:0-4879 GCA_964463405.1 uncultured Clostridia bacterium | reverse complement strand
TCTTCGCCCTGAACTACCTGGACAACACGGTCAAGTCGCCCGAGGACGTGGAAAAACTGCTCAAGGTGCCGGCGCTGGGCTTCATCCCGGCCGCCGGCGCCAAGGCCGCCCCCTCGTACTACAACCACTATTACACCGACCGCAAGAAGCAGGAGAACGAGTCGCGCATCAAGACCATCGAGCTGGTCAACCTCAAGGACCCCGAGTCGACGTTTGCCGAGCACTACCGCAACATCCGCACCTCGCTGCTCCTCTCCACCCCCGACCAGCCGCCCAAGTCCTTCGTGGTCACCTCGGCCCTGCCCCAGGAGGGCAAGACGGTCACCGCCGTCAACCTGGCCGTGGCCTTCACCCAGCTGGGCAAGAAGGTGCTGGTCGTGGACGGCGACCTCAGGCGCCCGCGGCTGCACAAGATCTTCCGCATCAAGAACACCGCCGGCATCTCCTCGTTCCTGACCGGCCGCGGCCGCATCGAGGAGATCATCCACCGCTACGCCGCCGAGCCCAACCTGCACGTGCTGCCCTCGGGCCCCATCCCGCCCAACCCGGTGGAGATGATCCTGTCCAAGGGCATGCGCGAGACCATGGCCGCCCTGCGCCAGCACTACGATTTTATTTTCGTCGACGCCCCGCCGCTGATGGGCATCAACGATTCCATCCTGCTGGGCGAGCACGTTGACGGCCTGCTGCTGGTGGCCTGGGGCGGCAAGACGCCGCGCAAGGTGGTGGAAAAGGCGCGCGACGAGATCGCCCGGTTCAACGTCAAGCTGTTCGGCGTCATCCTGAACAAGGTCAACATGCGCCGCTTCTCCTACGCCTACTCCTCGTACCACTACAAGTACGGCGACTACCGCGGCGAGGAGGAGGGGAGGGCCTAGAGATGATCGACCTGCACGGACACTACCTGCCCGGCGTCGACGACGGCGCCGCCAGCCTGGAGGAGTCGCTGGCCATGCTGCGCCTGGCCCAGGACGACGGCGTCATGGCCGTGGCCGCCACCCCCCACGCCGGCAGCGCGCTGTCGGCCTGCAGGGACCTGGACGCCCTGCGCCGCAGCCGCGAGGCCTGGAAAAAAGAGGTGGCAACGAGCGGCCTGGAGCTGCGCGTGGCCGACGGCGCCGAGGTCTATTTCACCTCCGACCTGCTGCCGCTGCTCCAGGACAACCGCGACCTGCTGTGCCTGAACGGCGGCTCCTACTTCCTGCTCGAGTTCCCGGCCGACTACGTCTACGCCCACAGCAAGGAGTTCCTCTTCAAGGTGCTGACCGAGGGCTTTATCCCCATCGTCTCCCATGCCGAGCGCAACGCCGAGATCCAGCGCTCGCCCGCCGTGCTGCGCGAGCTGGTCAAGGCCGGCGCCCTGTGCCAGCTCAACGCCGGCAGCCTGCGCGGCGACTTCGGCCACGAGGCCCGGCGCTGCGCCTACGACCTGCTGCGCGACAACCTGGTCCACGTCATCGCCTCCGACGCCCACGACCTGCAGAAGCGCCGCCCCGGCCTGTCGTTCGTCCGCCCGCTGCTGGCCGGGGTCGACGCCGGCAAGATCGACCTGTACCTGCACGGCATTCCCGCCGCGGTCCTCGCCGACGAGGCCATTCCCGACATCGGCGAGCCGGTCGCGCACAAGCCGCGGCGCTCGGTTTTCGACTTCTTCAGGAAGCGCGGCTCATGAGCAAGCAGAGCCTGCGCCTGAGCCTGCAGCTGCTGCTGCTCCTGTCGCCGCTGCCCCTGGGCTGCGTGCAGGGGGTCTGGCAGCCCCTCTGCTACCTGCTCTTCGCCCTGTTCGCCATGCTGGCGCTGCTGGGGCACAGGCAGCCCTACGCCTTCCTCTACCAGAAGCCGGCCCGGCTGCTGGCCTACGCCTTTTTCGCCCTGGCGGCGTTCCAGCTCCTGCCCCTGCCCATGTTCCTGCTCAAGCTTGCCTCGCCCGGCGTCGCGCGCGTGCTGGGCGAGCTTTCGGGCAGCCTGCCCGCCTTCCACCCGCTCAGCCTGATCCCGGCCGAGACCGCCCTGGCCCTGGGCCGCTTCCTGGTCTATGCCCTGTTTTTCGTCGCCCTGCTGCGGATCAACTGGGACCGCAACGACATCTTCGTCCTGTTCTCGACGGTCGTGGCCTCCGGGGTGGCCCAAGCCATCTTCGGCCTGCTCAAGCTGGGCGGCGGCAACAAGAATTTCTTCCTTTTTTTCATGCCCGACGACCATGCTCCGCAGTTCCTGCGCGGCACCATTTACAATGCCGACCACTTTGCCTTCTACCTGGAGCTGCTCTTCCCAATCGCCCTGGGCCTGCTCTTCGCCCGCCTGCACGTCTTCGACCCGGGCCAGTCGCTCAGGGAAAAGATCCTGCACCTGGCCGAGGACCGGCCCGTCATCCTGCTGTTCCTGGCCCCGGTAATCATGGCCGGCGCCATTTACCTGACCGGCTGCCGCTCGGGCATCGCCGTCCTGGTCCTGTCGGTGCTGTTCTTCGCCCAGATGTCGTTCTACCTGCGGGTCAGCTTCAACGCCCGCCGCCATTTGCGCCTGGTCTTCATCCTGGCCACGCTGCTGGCCGTGTTCGTCGGCTTGCAGAGCACGCTGGAAAAGTTCCTGACCGGAAATTATATTGAGGGCGGCCGCATTGACTACTGGGCCAACACGCTGAAGATGTTCTCCGACTTCCCTTTGTTCGGCACCGGCCTGGGCACCTTCAAGTATGCCTACTTCCTCTACGGCAGGGAAATGGGCTGGGTGAGCCACGCCCACAACGACTATGTCGAGTCGCTCTCCGACCTGGGGCTGCCGGCCTTCATCGCCCTGATCGCCCTGCTGGCCGTCATCGTCTTTTCCCTGCTGCGCATGTGGATCTCGCGCCGCCATCCTGAGGTCAAGCCGGCGGTGCTGGGGGTGCTGACCGCCGTCTTCGCCGCCTTCTTCCACTCCTTCTTCGATTTCTCCCTGCGCATCCCGGCCAAGGTGTTCCTGCTGCTGGCCCTGCTGGCGCTGGGGCTCAAGCTGGTCAGCCACAGGCACGAGTTCAGCCATGAAAGCAAGTAAAGCGCCCGCCCTCGTTGCACTGCTCCTGGCCCTGTTCTTTCTGGGCCAGTTCGTTGCCGAGCTCTCCTTCGCCCTCGCGCCGGTCTCGCCGCGAGCGAAGCGCCCGGGCCTGAAGTCGCTGGCCCTGGCCAGCCGCCTGCAGACCGACGCCGCCTTCGCCTGGCTGGAGGCGGGCAGCGAAACGGTCGACAGCGACGAGGCGGTCCGGGCCAGCATGGCCCTGTTGCGCCGCTCCATCGCCCGCAACCCCCTGGACTACCAGGCGCGCTACTACCTGGCCAAGGCCTACCTGCGCTTCAGCGCCGTGGGCAACGACTACTTCGAGCGCGGCGTGCTGGAGCTGCGCCGCGCCGCCGCCATCCGCGGCGGCAACCGCGGCATCGCCGTCGAGAGCGCCAGGGTCTTCTTCTCGCTGTGGCCGCTGCTGGAGACCGAAGACCAGGAGTTCACCGCCAGCCTGCTGGCCGGGGTCATGCCCGTGCTCTCCTGGGGCGAGTTCGCCCCGCTGCTGGAGAGCTGGGCGCTCTACGTCCAGGACGTGCCGCTGCTGATGCGGCTGCTGCAGCTCAAGCCCGACTTCTTCGGCCCGGCCGCCGACCAGCTGGTCGCCGCCGGGCTGCCGCTGCCGATGCGCTGGGAAATGCTGGCCCTGCACGAGGCGAACCTGCTCGACAATCTGGAACGGCGCTACAACGAGCTGGGCCTGCAGGGCGGCCTCACCCTGGACGCGGCCCGGCAGATGCTGGCCCAGGCCCGCTCGATCCGCGGCTACCACCGCCTGCACCCGGCCGCCGCCTTTGACCAGGCCAAGCTGGCCAAGCTGCGCCGCCAGCTGCTGCTGGAGGTGATCGGCGGCTCGATCGCCGCCGCCCGCGACGACGGCAAGCTGGCCGGGCAGCTGCGCGAGCTCATCGAATACTACATCGCCGCGCATCCGGGGCTGAACGAGCTGGACGAGCTGCAGAAGCTGCTGCAGGAGCGCGGCTACTTCCGCGAGAACGACTTCCCCTCGCTGCGCCTCAAGACGACCATCGCCTTCCGCAAGGGCGACCACGCCGGCGTGATCGCCGAGATCGAGGCGCTGCGCAAGGGCATCTCCTTCATCAAGAAGGAACAGGCGGCCGACTACACCGCCATCCTGCTGCTGCTGGCCGACTCCTACTACAGCAGCAAGCTGATGACCGCCGCCGAGGCCGTCGCCGCCGACCTGAACCGCAACCAGCCGGGCGATGCCGACATCCTGTGGCGGGTGCTGCGCATCCGCAACGTCCTGGGCACGGAAGAGGCCCCCGATCCCGAACTGGAAAAGCGGCTGGCCGCCGTCCGCGACAGCCGCCTGCTGACGGTCGCCCGCGCCAATGTTCTCTACGCCGTCTACCTGTTCAGCGAGCCGGCGATCGAGATCGCCCTCGATCCGGCCCTGCGCGCCTCGCTGGCGCCTGGGCGGCTGCTGCAGGTTTTCGTCAACGACAAGATCGCCCACGAGAGCTACGCCGGCAAGACCCCGGACAAGATCGTGGTCGGGCCGCCGCTGGCGGTTATCGAGAGCAAGGCGGCCGTCACGGTCGCTGTCAAGTGAGCGCCATGGCCGCGAAGGAAATGAACGAAGACCTGCTGGCCGAAGAGGGGATCAACTTCCACGAGATCTGGGACCTGGTCCGCAAGCAGTACAGGCTCATCCTGTTCATCGCCGCCGCCGTGCTGCTGTTTGCCCTGGTGCGGGTGCAGATGCAGACGCCGCTGTACAAGGCCCAGGGGACGCTGCTGATCGAGAAGGAGGGGCGGGGGCAGATGAACCTGCTCAACCAGTGGTACGCCTACGACAACGACTGGAACAACGAGT
>CAYXCX010000159.1:0-4889 GCA_964463405.1 uncultured Clostridia bacterium | reverse complement strand
GCCGAGGCCTTCTTGCCCACCGCAATCACGGTGCAGCCTTCGTCGTCGGCGGCGGCCGGCGAGGAGGAGCAAAGACAGAGCATTATCAGGATTGGCAGCGTTTTTTTCATGCCGCCATTGTAAGCGAAGGGCCGTTCAATAACAAGAACGAAGAGCTCTTCCCTCTGCCTTCTGTTAGTTCAACGTTCGGCGGCCGATCATTTTGGAAACGCGACTGATTGGAGTAAAATGACGGCATGTTCACAAACGTCCCCCCTCTTGAAGGCGTGCCGCCCGATGCGCGATAAGATCCGCGAACTGACCAAGGATACGGCCATCTACGGCATCTCGACCATCGTCGGCCGCTTCCTCAATTTCCTCCTTGTTCCCTTCTACACCCATTTCATCTCCACCGCGGCCATGGGCGTCTACACCAACGTATACGCCTACCTCGGCTTTCTCACCATCGCTTATCTCTACGGCATGGAAGCTTCTTTCATGAAATTCAGTTCCCTGGCGGCGGCCGAGGAAAAGCCGCGGGCCTTCTCCACCGCCTACCTGTCCCTGGCCCTGACCACGGTGATCCTGAGCGTCCTGCTCTTCCTGCTGCATGCGCCGTTCAACGCCCTGATGGAGGTGCCGCCGCGCTTCGGCCGGCTGCTCTACTATACGGTCTTCATCCTGTTCTTCGACACCCTGTCGGTTGTGCCCTTCGCCAGCCTGCGGCTGGAGCGGCGGGCGAAGAAGTTCGCCTTCCTCAAGCTGGCGAACATCCTGCTCAGCCTGGGGCTCAACCTGCTGTTCTTCATCCGCCTGCGCATGGGCATCGAGGCCATCTTCGCCGCCAACCTCATCGCCTCGGGGGCCACGTTCCTGGCCCTGCTGCCCGAGATCCTGCCGAGGCTGAAGGGCGGCATCGATGCCGGACTGCTGCGGCGCATGCTGCGCTTCGGCCTCCCCTACCTGCCGGCCAGCCTGGCCTCGATGATGGTCCAGCTCATCGACCGCCCGATCGTGCTGCGCCTGACCGACCACCATACCCTCGGCCTCTACACGACCGGCCACAAGCTCGGCATGTTCATGATGCTGGTCGTCTCCATGTTCCAGTTCGCCTGGCAGCCCTTCTTCCTGAACAACGCCCGCGAGAAGAACGCCCGGGCGATGTTCGCCCGGGTGATGACGCTGTTCGTGCTGGCAGCCGCCCTGCTGTGGGCCGTGGTCGCGCTGTTCATCGACCTGGCCGCCGGCTTCGAGTTCGCTCCCGGCCGCTCGCTCATCGCCGCCCCCTTCCTGCCCGGCCTGGTCATCGTGCCGGTCGTCATGCTGGCCTACCTGTTCAACGGCATCTACGTCAACCTGTGGGCCGGCATCTACATCGAGGAGAAGACGAAGTATTTCCCGCTGGTCACCGGCGCCGGCGCCCTGGTCAACGTCGCCGCCAACTTCCTGCTCATCCCGCGGCTGGGGATCATGGGCGCCGGGCTGGCCGTTCTGGCCAGCTACCTGGTGATGGCGCTGCTGCTGCACGAGGTCGCCCGCCGGGTCTATCCGGTGCCCTACGAATACGGCAGGCTGGCCCGCATCCTGGGGGCCATCGTGGCCACCGCCGCCGTCTATTATTGGCTCTACTTTCGGGTGGGAATTGCCCTATGGCACCGCATCGCCCTGCTGGCGGGCTTCGTCGCCCTGCTCTTCGTCCTGCGGGTGGTGAAACGGCAGGACTTGCAGCGCGTCATGGAGCTCCTGCCGGCGAGGAAGACGCCGGCAAGACCGTCGTAACACGTAACGCGTGACGCTAGACGCGTAAATGCAATCAAACGGCTTAGAAAAAAGATTTCCTTGGTCTTATCGATAACTACATGCTGAACGTTTCCTGATTATTTAGCGTGCTGAAATAACATTTCTAGGGCAAATCTGATCGGCATTTGCGGCTATTCGTCACGCGTCACGCGTTACGCGTCACGAAAGCTCCTGAAATCGCGCTCACTTGTCACATTTCTTCTTGTGCCCCAAAATGCCGCCGCTGAGAAAGAGCCCGGCGCCCAGCACGAAGCCGAAGTTGTACCAGCCGCCGCTGTTGTGCACCTCGTACAGCGAGACCTTGGCGCTGAAGACGGAAACGATGAACGTGATGGGGGCGATGAGCCCGTGCCAGACCCCGAGCCAGAACCCGGCCACCTTGCCCTCGGGGTCGGCCGTCTTGGCCATCTTGTTGGGCCCCGGGGCGCAGGACAGGCTGAAGAGCAGCACGGCCAGAAACAGGATCGCGGCGCTTCGTTTCATGTTTTCCTCCTGTTTCCTTTATTATAGCCCGGGCCGGCGCAAAGCTCAACTGCCGGGGAGCTGAACCTGGTTGACAACCCGCTCGCGACTTCCTAGAATGATCGGAGTTCTTCGCGCAAGGGGGCAGCATGGACGGGAAAAGAAGCCGGGCGGCAGGCTGGCTGGCTTGGCTCGCAAAGGCGATTGCCCCGCCGCGCTTCGCCGACGAGGAGAAGAACCGCCTCGCCCGCATCCTGAATCTGATCCTGCTCTGCGGCTTCGCGGCCATCGCGCTGACGGCCCTGGCCGCCGCGGCGGCCGGCGAGCCCGGCAAGCCGCTGGCGATCGGCGCCAGCGCCGCCGTTCTCCTGCTTTTGCAGCTTCCCCTGCGCCTGGGCCGCGTGCGCCTGGCCATCTTCCTGACGTTCCTGCTGGTGATCCTCCTGATCACCCTGGTGCTGGCCATCGGCTACGGCATCCACGACCTGGGGGCCATGCTCTACCCGGTGATCGTCGCCGGCGCCGGGCTGCTGCTGCGGCCCAAGGAGTTCCTGGCCGTCGTCCTCCTCTCCTGGATCTCGGCCGTGGCCATCATTCTGCTGGAAGTTTTCGGCCGGCTGGACGGGACGCGGGGGGTCGAAACCAGCGTCTTCTCCCTGCTGACGGTCTCGGCTTTTTTCCTCCTGGCCGCCGTGCCGATCCGCCTGCTGGCCAACGACCTCAACCGCCACATCGCCCGGGCCAGGGAGGGCGAAGAGGCGCTGCGCCGCAGCAACCGGGAGCTTCAGCGCGAGGCCAGCGAGCGCCGCCTGGCCGAAGCGGCGCTGCGCGAGAGCGAGGGGCGCTTCCGCGTCCTGGCCGAATCGGCCTTCGAGGGGCTGTGCCTGGTGGAAGACGGCGTGATCATCGACGCCAACCCCGGCCTGTCGCGCATGCTGGGCTGCGCCGCTGACGAAGTCGTCGGCCGGCCGGTCGGCGATTTCCTGCCGGGCGAGCAAGCCGCGGCCATCCTGCAGCAGCTGGCCGACGAATCTGGGGCGCCGTTCGAGCACATGCTCCGGCGTCCCGACGGCGGGCTGCTCCCGGTCGAAAGCCGGAGCAAGGCGTTTCCCTTCCACGGGCGCACGGTGCGCGCCACCACGTGCATGGACATCTCGGAACGGCGGCGCAGCCAGGAAGAGCAGCGCATCCTGGAGGCGGAGATGCGCCAGAGCCAGAAGCTGGAAAGCCTGGGCACCCTGGCCGGCGGCATCGCCCACGACTTCAACAACATCATCGCCATCATCGGCGGCCACGCCGCGGTCCTGGCCGACAGGCTGAAGGGCAACGCCCCGGCCCAGGCCATGCTGCACACCATCAGCGAGGCCGCCGAGCGCGGCGGCGCCATGGTGCGCCAGATCCTGACCTTCGCCCGCAAGTCGGAGGCCGTATTCCAGGCCCTGCAGATTCAGGCCCTGATCGACGACTTGGTCAGGATGCTGCGCGTCACCTTCCCGCGCACCGTCGATATCGCCTGGGAGCGCCCCGCCGACCTGCCCCAGGTGTGGATGGACCCCGGCCAGCTGCACCAGGCGCTGCTGAATTTGTGCATCAACGCCCGCGACGCCATGTCCGGCGTCGGCCGCCTGCAGATCGATGCCGGCATGATCGAGGGCGGCGAGATCGCCGCGCGCTTTCCGGCCGCCGCCGGCAAGCGCCTCGTCCGCATCCGCGTGGGCGACAGCGGCATGGGCATGGACGAGAAGATCCGCGCCCGCATCTTCGAGCCGTTCTTTTCCACCAAGGGCGGCGGCAAGGGAACCGGCCTGGGGCTGGCTGTGGTCTACGGCGTGGTGCAGGCCCACAAGGGCTTCATCGAGGTGGAAAGCGAGCCTGGCCGGGGCGCGACGTTCTCCCTGTATTTCCCGGCCTCCGAGCGCCTGCCGCTGCGGCGGAGCGGCGAGGAAAGCCCGGCCATGCCGGCATCGCGGGGCAACGAGACCGTCCTGGTCGTGGAGGACGAGGAGGACCTGCGCGAGCTGCTCACCTCGGTGCTGCACGACTCCGGCTACGGCATCCTGGTAGCCCGCGACGGCCTGGAAGCGCTGGAGCGCTGGCGCCGCCACCGCCACGACATCCAGCTGGTCATCACCGACATGGACCTGCCCAAGATCAACGGCGCCGCCGTCTGCCGCTCGATCCTGGACAACGATCCGGACGCCCGCATCGTCATGATCTCGGGGTTCGTCGAAGCGGCGCTGAAGGAGGCCATCCTGGCCGGAGGGGTCCGCGAATTCCTGGCCAAGCCCTACACTATGGCGCAGATGCTGCAAGTAGTGCGCAAAGTCCTGGACGAGGAATAGAACTCAGCAAACTCTTAGTGTTAGTGTTAGTGTTAGTGTTAGCAAGAAACTCAACGAACTAAGAGTGGTAGTGATAGTGGTAGTGGTAGCAGCGAGCAATGGAAGCGGCTCTTTCTTCACTTTTTCCTTTTGCCTTTTTACTTTTGCCTTTCCGAGTGCCCGTGCCAGAAAGGAACTCAACGAACTATAAATGGTAGTGATAGTGGCAGTGGTAGCAGCGAGCAATGGAAGCGGCTCTTTCTTCACTTTTGCCTTTTGCCTTTTGCCTTTTTACTTTTGCCTTTTATGAATGCCAGTCTCAGCAAG
>CAYXCX010000158.1:0-4891 GCA_964463405.1 uncultured Clostridia bacterium | reverse complement strand
CTTCATCTTCGCCATCGGCGCCGAGGAACTGGGGCTCGTCGGCGCCCTGGTGCTGATCGCATTGTTCGCCCTCTATTTTTTGCGCGGCATGGCCATCGCCCGCCAGTCGGACAACCCGCACACCTACCTGCTGGTCGCCGGCCTGGTGACGATGATCGTCTTCCAGGCGCTGCTGAACGTCTCGGTGGCCGTCGGCCTGCTGCCCACCAAGGGCATCCCCCTGCCCTTCATCTCCTCGGGCGGCACTTCGCTGCTCGGCAGCCTGATCATCACCGGCATCATCCTGAACGTCTCGCGCCAGCGCAAGGTCATCTTCACCCATGATTGAAAGCAGCCGCATCCAGAAGGTCCACTTCGCCGGCATCGGCGGCTCGGGCATGTCGGGCATCGCCGAGGTGCTGCACAACATGGGCTTCCAGGTCAGCGGCTCGGACCTGGCCGAGAACGAGGCCGTGCGCCGCCTGCGCGCCCAGGGGCTGCGCGTCGCCATCGGCCATGCGGCGGCGAACGTCGGCGACGCCGAGGTGCTGGTCTATTCCAGCGCCATCACCGAGGACAACGTCGAGGTCGCCGAGGCGCTGCGGCGCAAGCTGCCGGTCATCCCCCGCGCCGAGATGCTGGCCGAGCTCATGCGCATGAAGTTCTCGCTGGCCGTGGCCGGCACCCACGGCAAGACCACCACCACCTCGATGCTGGCCACCCTGCTCACCCAGGCGGGCCTGGATCCCACCTACGTGGTCGGCGGCCGGCTGCACACCGCGGGCAGCGGCGCCAAGCTCGGCTCCTCGCGCTACCTGGTGGCCGAGGCCGACGAATCGGACGGCAGCTTCCTGCAGTTGTTCCCCACCATCGCCGTGGTCACCAACATCGAGAATGACCACCTGGAATTCTACGGGCGCATGAAGAACCTGACGGATGCCTTCCGCCGCTTCGCCGAAAAGGTCCCCTTCTACGGGGCGGTGATCCTCAACCGCGACAGCGCCCAGGTGCGCCGCATCCTGCCGCGCATCCGCAAGAAGGTGGTCACCTACGGCTTCGGCCCCGGCGCCGACCTGCAAGCGGTGCGGGTGCGGGCGGGGGGCTTCGCCGTGGCCTACGACCTGGTGCTCCACGGCCGGCCGGCCGGGCCGGTGCGCCTCGCCGTCGGCGGCCGGCACAACGCCGCCAACTCGCTGGCCGCCATCGCCGCCGCCCTGGAGGTGGGCGTGGAACTGGAGGCCATCCGCTCCAGCCTGGAGCGCTTTGCGCTGCCCGAGCGGCGCTTCCAGGTCCTGCATTCGTCCCCGGAGCTGCTGGTCGTCGATGACTACGCCCACCATCCCAGCGAGATCAAGGCCACGCTGCGCACGCTGGCCGGCTGCGGGCGGCGGCGCATCGTCGCCGTGTTCCAGCCCCACCGCTTCACGCGCCTGCGCCTGCTGATGAAGCCGCTGGCCTCCGCTTTCGGCCGCGCCGACGTGCTGGTCATCGCCCCGCTGTACACGGCCAACCAGCCGGAGATCGCCGGCGTCAGCAGCCGCGCCCTGGCCGAGGCCGTCCGCGCCGGCGGCCAGCAGAACGTCCATTGCCTGGACAGCTTCCCGGCCATCGCCGACTTCCTGCGCCGCGAGCTGCGCCCGGGCGACGGCCTGGCTTTCCTGTCGGCCGGCAATCTCACCCGCCTGGCCCACGAGTTCGCCGGCGAGCGCGGGGGGGCGGAGCGATGAGGGGCGCCATGGAGGGACCGCTGCGCTTCGAGGCCGACTTCTTCCGCAAGAGCAACAACCTCACCGTGGCCCGCGAGAAGAAGATCCACTCGATCCAGATGCGCACCGTCCACCTGCTGCTGCTGCTGGCGCTGGCGCTGCTGGCGGCGCTGCTGGTGACGCGGGCGGTCCAGGGCGTCCTGACCTGCGAGGCCCTGCAGGTGCGGCGCTTCCGGCTGCAGCACCCGCCGGTCTACGCCCGCGGCCAGGTCGAGGCCATCCTGCGCCGGCAGCGCGGCAGCATTCTCGCCATGGACCTGCGCGGCATCCAGGCCCGGCTGCTGGCGGTCCCGGAGGTCGCCGCCGTCGCCATCCGCCGCGCCCTGCCCGACACGGTCGAGATCGCCTTCACGTTGCGCCGCCCTTTTTTCTGCCAGGAGCGCGAGGGCTCGTTCCGCCTGCTGGACGAAGCCGGGCGCGAGCTCGGCCGCGGCCAGCCGCCGCCGGGGCTGGTGACGGTGCGCGGCGACGACGCCGCCCCGGCCGCCGTCACCCCCTTCGCCCCCCAGCTGCGGCCGCTGCGCTCACGCATCGAGTACGCGGCCTGGGGCGAGCCGCGCGGCATCGAACTGAAGCTGCGCGGCGTTCCCGAGGTCCTGCACCCGGGGAGCGAGGATTTCGCCGGCCGCATCGGCCGCTACCTGCGCATCCGCGACCGCCTGGCGGCCGGGGCCGCCGTCGCCCGCGCCGACCTGCGCATTTCCGGGCGCATCTACCTTGAACTGCTTGAAGAACAGGGGGGGGAGTCATGAAGAGCAACTACCTGGTCGGCATCGACATCGGCACCAAGAAGATCTGCACGCTGATCGCCCAGATCAAGAACGACGGTGACCGCGAGGACGTGGAGATCATCGGCTACGGCGTGGCCGAATCGCGCGGCCTGCGCAAAGGCAACATCGTCAACATGGAGGGTACGGTCGAGGACATCAAGAAGTCGATCAAGGACGCCGAACTGACGGCCGGGGTGATGATCGAGTCGGCCTACGTCAACATCTCCGGCAAGCACGTCCAGAGCATCAACGCCAAGGGCAGCATCAACATCACCGGCCGCAGCAAGGAGATCAGCCGCGAGGACCTGGAGCGGGCCATCACCCATGCCAGCGCCATCATGCTGCCGGCCGACCGCGCCGTGCTGCACGTGCTGCCCCAGGAGTACATCGTCGACTCGCAGGACGGCATCAAGAACCCGGTGGGCATGGTCGGCAGCAACCTCGACGTCTACATCCACATCATCACCGGCTCGCTGACCGCCACCAAGAACCTGCTGCTCTGCCTCAAGAAGGCCAAGGTCAACGTGCTGGGCACGGTGCTGTCGCACATCGCCACCGCCGAGGCGGTGCTGACCGCCGACGAGAAGGAGCTCGGCGTGCTGTCCGTCGACATCGGCGGCGGCACCACCGACATCGCCGTCTTCGAGAAGGGCTCCATCAGCTACTCGGGCACCATCCCCCTGGGCGGGGACAACTTCACCACCGATTTGTCGATCGGCATCCGCACCGCCATCGACCGCGCCGAGAAAATCAAGCGCCGCTACGGCTGCGCCATGGATCCCAACCTCAAGGACGAGACCATCGAGGTGCCCCAGATCAGCAGCAAGAAGCCGCGGCAGATCTCCACCTCCATCCTGATGAACATCCTCAAGCCCCGGGCCAGCGAGATCTTTGAGATGGTCAAGATGGAGATCGAGAAGGAGGGGCTGCAGAACTCGATCAACGCCGGGGTGGTGATCAGCGGCGGCACGGCGCTGCTCGACGGCATCCTCGAGGTGGCCGACGGCATCTTTTCCATCCCGGTGCGCATCGGCTATCCGCACGGCGTCGGCGGCCTGATCGACAAGGTCAACACCCCCGACTTCGCCACCGCCGTCGGGCTGATCAAGTACGGCTTCGCCGACATGAAGGACAAGGGCTACATCCGCAACAAGCCGAAAAACGTCCTGCATCGGTTCAAGGATTACTTCGGAATCTAGGAGGGGAACATGGAAGACGACATCAAGATCACGTTCGGGCGCGAGCGCAAGCGCGGGGCCGTGCTCAAGGTCATCGGCGTCGGCGGCGCCGGCGGCAACGCGGTCAACCGCATGATCGAGGAGGACCTGAAGGGGGTCGAATTCGTGGCCGTCAACACCGACCTGCAGGTGCTGTCCACCATCGCCGCCCCGGCGCTGCGCCTGCAGATCGGCGACAAGATCACCAAAGGGCTGGGCGCCGGCTCGAACCCCGAGATCGGCGAGCAGGCGGCGCTGGAGGACACGGGCCAGATCATCGAGGTCCTGGAAGGGGCGCACATGGTGTTCCTCACCGCCGGCATGGGCGGCGGCACCGGCACCGGCGCCGCGCCCGTCATCGCCAACCACGCCTCGACCATGGGCATCCTCACCGTGGCCGTGGTCAGCAAGCCCTTCCACTCCGAGAAGGAGGAGCGCATGCTCGTGGCCGATGAGGGGATCGCCAAGCTGAAGGAAAACGTCGACGCCATCATCGTCATCCCCAACCAGAAGCTGCTGGAGCTGGGCGACGCCAACCTCACCTACCGCCAGGCCTACAAGAAGGCCGACGAGGTCCTGCTGCAGGCCGTGCGCGGCATCGCCGACATCATCTCCTCCACCGGCGTGCAGAACGTCGATTTCGCCGACGTCAAGGCGACCATGGCCGTGCGCGGCATCACCCTGATGGGCACCGGCGAGGCCAGGGGCGACAACCGCGCCGAGGAGGCCACGCAGCGGGCGCTCAACTCGCCGCTGCTGGACAACCAGTCGATATCCGGCGCCACCGGCATCCTGTACAACATCACCGCCTCCGACACCCTGACCATGGCCGAAATCGAGAAAATATCCGCGCTGATCACCCAGAACGCCGATCCCGATGCCACCATCAAGTTCGGGGTGATCGAGGACGCGGATGCCGGCGACGCGCTGCGGGTGACCGTGATCGCCACCGGTTTCCGCGAGGGACGGCACGAGGCCCAGGGACGAGCCAAGTCGCCGACGCCGGCCTTCGTGCCGATCGAGCCGGCCTATCGCCAGCCGACGCCCCCGGCGCAAATGTTCCTCGGCCAGGGCCGCCCGGGCAGCAGCGGCGTGGACCTGCGCAACTACGTCAACGACGGCAACACCAACGGCGACTTCTATTGCACAGCACCTGGCA
>CAYXCX010000157.1:0-4925 GCA_964463405.1 uncultured Clostridia bacterium | reverse complement strand
AGAATTGAATATAAATATCGCGTCATCTCGTTCCCTAAATCCAGAACTTCATTACTGCACTGATTGCCAGCCGCTGCCTGATAAAATCGTTTTCATATTCAATCGTGACTGCGGTGCGATGTGCAGATTTCATCCTTTAATCAATCATGCCACTAATTTTCATTTTTGAGACCTGACCCCGTAGGTTTTCTTGCCTTGGCTGCAGGAAGGCGGGCGTGGCCCGCCGAGGCCAGGAAATTGTCGATCAGGCGGTCGGCCAATTCGGCCATCTGCGTTTCGTGCTCGCGCCACTCCCGGGCAACCCGCGCCCGGGTCTTGCCCGCGGCGGCCAGCTCATCGGCGCGGAGCTCGCCCAGGAAGCCCGCGTCCTCTTCGGTCATTTCCAGGTGGAACTGCAGCCCCACGGCGCTGCCCATGCGGAAGCCCTGGTTGGCGCATTCCCAGCCGCTGGCCAGATGCAGCCCCCAGGGGGGGATGGCGAACGTTTCGCGGTGCCGCTGGAAGGCGGCGAAGATCTTGGGAAAGCCCTGGAACAGGGGATCGCCGTGCCCGGCTGCGGTCAGGCGGATCGGGCAGGCGCCGATTTCGACGGCCGGAGTTTTCGCCACCTCGCTCCCCAGCAGGTGGGCCAGCAGCTGGGCGCCGAAGCCGATGCCCAGCAGGGGCTTGGCCAGGTCAAGCGCCTTTTTCAGCCAGCGCGCCTCCTCCAACAGGAAGTCATGGTAATGGATTTCGTTTGCCGAAAGCGGGGTGCCGCCCACGATGACGGCGTCGCAACTTTCCGGTGATGGCAGGGGCTGGCCGGCATGGACCTGGACGGTTTCCTGGGCAACCCCCCGCCGGCAGAGCCTTTGGCCGTAGCGGCCGATCCCTTCCCCGGGACAGTTCTGCAGGACCAGAACGCGCGTTCCGGGGGGCGCGCCCGGGTTCACTCGGCCGCCGGTTCTGGGCGCAGCCGGCGCGACAGCTTCATCTGTTTGCCGTTGATGCAATGCTTGCGCATCTTTTCGAACAGGGCGGTATACTTGAGGCCCAGGATGTCGGCGGTGTTGCGCTGGTGCCCCTGGGTCAGGGCCAGACAGGCGCGCAGGATGCGCTTCTCGAAGTCGTCCATGAATTCCCTGAGGGGAATGCGCGGGCCGTTCAGGTTGGCGGCGATGTAGGAGGAAACAAGCGCGTCCACGACTTCGTCAACCGGGCGCGCCGCAGGGGCCTGGCTCCAGCCCGGGCGGTCCATTGGCGGTTCGTCATGCCCCCAGGGGGCGGCGGGCACAGTGGCGGTCCAGAAGCGCCCCTCGTTCTCGGGGGCGGATTCGGCGTTCATTCTTTCGCTCATGGCGTCACCTCGCGTTCACACCCCATATACGCAGGAGATGCCGCAAATAAATCGGGCTTGGGATTGATTCGCCAATATAGATCCAAGGGTTTAGTGCCCTGGGGGGGAGACATTACGAATAATTGGCGGTCGTGATAGTCGTTCCGTGTTCCTGTCTTGCGCCGAGCGCCTTGCTGAATATCTAAACCGTGCGCCGGATGCCGGGGTCAGCCGCTCACTTCGCGATTTTCAGCGCCCGCTCGACCGCCTGGAGCAGTGGCTTGACCGAGATCCCCGTCCCCACCGCGTTCTTCATCCACTGCTGCGGGGTGATGTTGCCGGCGGCGCACATCCGTTCCATTTCCGGCCCCAGCACCTTGTCCTTCAGGAAGTCTTCGAGCTGGAACTGGATGACCGTGCCCAGGGCGTAGTGGGGCAGGTAGAGGGTGTAGTGGATCATGTGCGAGTAGGCGGCCAGGATCTCCTGGTTGCGGACGCCGAAGACCGGGGCATAGTAGCGGTTCCATACCTCGCGGGCAATGTCCAGCACCGCCTTCTTGAGCTGCTTCGGCGTGGCCTGGGGGTGGGCGTAGAGCCAGCGCCAGGCCTGCATGTCGACCAGCGAAACGCCCATGATCTCGTAGGCGCCCCAGAAGGTGTCGAGCGCCTTCAGCTCCAGTTGGCGCGGGGCGGGTTCCTGGACCCCCAGCAGCTCCAGGTCGCGCTCCTGGAAGATGAAGGCGAAGGCCTCGGTGACGGCGCCGTTGGGGACGCCGGCCAGGGCGTAGTGGTCGATGCGGTGCAGGTCGAGGACGTTTTCCACCGCGTGGCCGAACTCGTGCAGGGCGATGTTGTAGCCCTTGTAGTTCATGCCGCCAGCGGCGACGCGCGTGCGCAACCGCGACTTGAACTTGCGCGACTGCGCCTGGGCGTTGTGGCCCGAGCCGCGGGCCGGATCGACCTGGACCCGGGCGGCGATGAACGCGGCGCGTTCGGGACTGAAGCCGGTCTTGGCCAGGATGGCCGGCAGGTCCTGTTCCAGGGCGGCGGCGTCGGGGTACTTTTCCCGGACGATCCTGTCCAGCTCCTCCTCGGCCATGCCGGCGCCGCCGCGCAGGCCGGGGTACCAGATGTCGAAGGGCTGCAGCTTGCGGCCCAGCCGCCGGCTGACCAGGGCGGCCACTTTTTTCGCCTGCGGCGAGGAGAGCAACTCCTTGAACATGGCTTCGACCTCGCGTTCGGGAATCTCGCGCCCCACCTCGAAACTGCGGCGGATGTGGTCGGGGTAGAGGGGGCTGTGGACGTCGGCCAGGCGCCGGGCCTGGAAGGCGTCGAGGAAAACCTCGTAGCGCGTGTCGGGCTCGGCCTCGGCCTCGATCTTGCGGCCGCCGTCAAAGACGGCGTTGCGGAAGGGATTCCACTGGTAGCGGCCGGAATTGATCATGACCCGGGGGATCTCCTGGCGGATGATGCGCTCCAGGAGCCGGTAGATCGTATGCTGCTTGACCAGGGGCGCGGAGTTGGCGTAGAGCGCCTTGAGCTCATCGCGCAGCCCCCAGTGGCAGAGGAGCTTTTTGTCGTCGGGGAAAAGCTTTTGGTTGTCTGGCCCCAGCACGGCCCCCATGTGCAGGTTGTAGTCGGCGATGTAGCGCCCGGCGGCGGCCATGCGCGCCGAGATCTCCTGGCTGACGGCGGCGGGAAGGCGCATGGGGTTGCTGCCGGCGATGCGGGCGTAGGCCCATTGCAGGCGGTCCCAGCCCGCGCCCAGGGCCAGCTTCTCCTCCAGGGTGTAGACAGGAAAGTTCAGCAGCGAGATGAAGGCCGTCTTGTTCTGGAACAGGTCGTCGGAGAGGTGGGCGGCCGGGTCGAAGCCGTTCATGGCGATGTCCAGAGGCGTGACCTCGCCCCAGTCGAGGTCGACCGGCTGGTCCTTGTCCATGGCCATCTCGCCGAAGTGCCCGAAGAGGGCCTCGTTGTAGAAATCAAGCTTGCGGAACAGGGCCTCCTGCGGCGCCCCGGCGGCGGCGAAGTTTTCCCGGCAGAAGGCGGCGAATTCGGCCGGAGTTCCGTCCTCCTGGCGCCACAGTTCCGCCACCTGTTCCACGCCGCGCTCAATGCGGAATTTCTCCGCCTCGCTGTGCTTCTGCAGCAGCTCGGCCTTGGCCTTGCCGGCTGCGGCGTCATCGATGAACCGGGCGGGGGCGTTCGCCGCGAGAAAGGCTGCCAAGGCCAAAGCCAGCGCCAGGGATACGGCTTTTTTCATGGGGCACCTCCGGGAAAAATCGATGCGATTGGCCTGACCGTAACAGAAAGGGCTTCTTTTGGCAAGCGGCCGCCCCTTGGCCAAGGCGCCTGAAGATACCGGCGCGGCGCGCAAGCAGGCCGCCGCCTTTCGTTTGCCGGCAGAAATCGGGCAGTCGCGGGCCGCGTCCGGCGCAAGGGGCAAGGGTTTTGACATTGCCGCGTCAATCTGCTAGATAGAGAACGTCCGAACGGAGGCGGTGATGGGCTTTTGGGACGGAAAACGTGTTTGGGTGACCGGGGGAACCGGTTTCCTGGGCCGGGTCATCATGGCCAAGCTGAAGGAGCGGGGCTGCCGGCATGCCCTGGCCACCGGCATCGAGGACGGCGACATGGTCGAACCGGCCGTGATCCGCCGGCACCTGGAATTCCGCCCCGACCTGGTGATCCACCTGGCGGCAATCGTCGGCGGCATCGGCGCCAACCGCGAGCGCCCGGCCGAGTTCTTTTACGACAACTTGATGATGGGCGTCCAGCTGCTGCATGAAAGCTGGAAGGCGGGAGTGGGCAAGTTCGTCGCCATCGGCACCATCTGCGCCTATCCCAAGTTCACTCCGGTTCCCTTCCGCGAGGAGCACCTGTGGAACGGCTATCCCGAGGAGACGAACGCCCCCTACGGGCTGGCCAAGAAGATGCTCCTGGTGCAGTCGCAGGCCTACCGCCTGCAGTACGGCTGGAACTCGATTTTCCTCCTGCCGGTGAACCTGTACGGCCCGGGAGACAATTTCAACCCGGCCAGCAGCCACGTGATCCCAGCCTTGATCAAGAAGTTCGTAGAGGCCCGCGAAGCGGGCGCCGGCCAGGTGACGGCCTGGGGGGACGGCTCGCCCACGCGCGAATTCCTCCACGTCGACGACGCGGCCGAGGGCATCCTGCTGGCCGCCGAGCGCTACGACAAGCCCGAGCCAGTAAACCTGGGTTCAGGCATGGAGATCAGCATCAAGGACCTGACCGAAACGATCGCCCGGCTGGTGGGGTTCCGGGGAGAGATCCGCTGGGATACGACCAAGCCCAACGGCCAGCCGCGCCGCCGTCTGGACGTGGGCCGGGCCGAGCGCGAGTTCGGCTTCCGCGCCAAAGTCGGTTTCCCGGAGGGGCTGCGCGGCGTCATCGACTGGTACCAGAGCCAGCAGAAGAAACAACGCTAAGAAATTTTTTTTATAGCCATTCGACATCAGCGGTCGCGGAAGGCCAAAGTTCGTTCTCCTGTTGGTTCGTTCAGCTTCTTGCTGTCACTAATACTAACACTAACACCACATCTGTCCAAAATAGCTTTTAAAAAAGTTGACCTCCTGAAGGGTAATTGGTA
>CAYXCX010000156.1:0-4940 GCA_964463405.1 uncultured Clostridia bacterium | reverse complement strand
TGCAGGGCTTTTTCCTCCCTTTTGCCTTTTTACTTTTGCCTTGCGCGAAGCGCGCAGTTCGTCACCCGCCACAATCGATTGATCCAAAATAAAAAAAAGGCCGCCCTTATCGGCAGCGGCCTTGATAGATCCGGAGAGAATGCCCTAGGCGGCCTTCTTGGGCTTGCGCACGTAGGCCAGCCAGTAGAGGGTGGCGACGAAGAAGCCGCCGCCCACGATGTTGCCCAGCGTGACCGGGATCAGGTTGCGGACGAGAAAGCCGTAGACGCTGACGTTGGCCAGCGCTTCGGGCGCCAGGCCGGCGGCGGTCGCCGCGGCCACGACCTCGTTCACGCCCTTGAGCAGGATGCCGATGGGAATGAAGTACATGTTGGCGATGCTGTGCTCGAAGCCCGAGGCGACGAAGGCCATGATGGGAAAGAAGATGGCCCACACCTTGCCGATGGTGTTGCGCGAGGTCAGCGCCATCCACACGGCGAGGCAGACGAGCCAGTTGCACAGGATGCCGCGGAAGAAGGCGGGCCAGAAGGCCAGGCTGGCCTTGCCGGCGGCGGTCTTCAGCGCCGAGGCGCCGACGGCCACGTTTGCCCCTTCCAGCAGGCCGGTGCCGAACATGATGTAGGCCACCAGCAGCGAGCCGATCAGGTTGGCCGCGTAGACGACGGTCCAGTTGCGCAGCAGGCCGCCGAGCTTGGACTTGCCGTCGAGCACCGACATGGTGATCATGGTGTTGCCGGTGAACAGCTCGGCGCCGGCGATCACCACCAGCATCAGGCCGACCGAGAAGACGGCGCCCTTGATGAAGGCGGCGAGCCCCGCGCCGACGAACTTGGCGGCGTCGTGGCCGATCATGTTGGACAGCTCGCCGCCGAAGGCGATGTAGGCGCCGGCCAGGATGCCCAGCACCAGCAGCTTGAAGTTGGTGTTGGTGGTCTTCTTGACGCAGATGTTCTCGTTCAGGTCTGCGGCCACCGCGGCCGGGGCCTTGCAGTCATACTCCATGGTTCCTCCTCCTTGACATGTTGAATTGGCATTTCATCGACCGATAATCTGGAAGAAACACTGTACTATAGGTGCCGGCGCCGTGTCAACAAGGCGCTTCCGTTTCCCTGTCCCCGGGGCGGCCGCGCCGCTGGCCCGGGTCCGCGGCGATGAAGCGCCCCAGCCTGGTTGCCGTTTTTCGCAGCTCGTCCAGCAGGGCGGAAGAAAAGGCCTCGGTCCGCCCCTTGTTGGGGTAAATCTCGTAGGCGCCGCGCCAGGGCTGGGGAGTGACGTTGGGCATGACCACGTTGGCGCCGCGGCACAGGGCATTGGCCCGGCCGGCGTCGCCGACCATGACCGCCAGGGCAGTGGTGGCCGGGATGTGGGTGTCACGGGTGACCACGCGCGCCAGGGCGAGCACGCGGTAGGTCAGTTCCTCGCTACCCGGCGCGGCGCCGGCCAGCGGCGTCTCCGGGTGCGGAATGAACGGGCCGCAGCCGATCATGTCGAGGTCCAGGTCGCGGAACAGCAGGATGTCGTCGGCGATGCTCTCCAGGCTCTGCCCGGGAAGGCCGACCATGATGCCGCTGCCGGTCTGAAAGCCGATGCGCTTCAGCGCCCGCAGGCAGCCGATGCGCCGCTCGTGGCTCAGCCCCGGGTCAAGGCTCTCGTAGAGCTCGCGGTCCGACGTCTCGTGCTTGAGCAGGTAGCGGTCGGCGCCGGCCGCGAACCAGGCGCGGTAGTCGCCCTCGTCCCGCTCCCCCAGCGCCAGGGTGACGGCCAGGCGGGTCTCCGCCTTGACCCGTCCCACCAAGTCGACTACCGCCTCGCGGCCGTAATAAGGATCTTCGCCCGACTGCAGCACCACGGTGCGGAAGCCGAGCGCCGCCGCCCGCCGGCACTGGGAGACTATCTCGTCCACGGGCATGCGCAACCGGCGCAGGGAGAGGTTGGAACGGCGCAGGCCGCAATAGAGACAGTCGTTGCGGCAGAAACTGGAGAACTCGATGATGGCGCGCAGGTGAATGGCGTCGCCTACGTGCTCGCGGCGCACGCGATCGGCGCAGGCGAAGAGCGCCTCGTCGCCCCCGATTTCGGCGCCCGACAGGAAATGGACCAGGTCGCCGCGGTTTGCCTGGCGATAGAGCCGCTGCAGCCGCTCCCGGAGGTCCATCTAAAGATAGAGGTCCTGGGAACCGGCCTCGATGCGGCCGAGGTTCGCCACCGTCGTCTGGCGGACCGCGGCGTCCGGGATGTCCGCCAGCATGCCCGCGATGAGCGCCTCGCCGGCCTGGCGCGTTTGCGGCGACGCATAATGCACCAAGTACTCCTTGAAGGAAGTCATGGCGTTGGGCAGGCAGTAGAGCTTGATCAGCCCCGGCTTGGCCAGGTCCATGAAGTCGGCGCCGGTGCGGCCCAGGCGGTAGCAGCCGGTGCAGAACGAGGGGATATGGCCGTGGGCGACGATGTCCTGGACGACCTCCTCCAGGGTGCGGTGGTCGCCCAGGGAGAACTGCTCGCCGCTGTCGCCGCTGGCGTAGCCGCCGGGGTTGGTGCGCGAGCCGGCGCTGATCTGCGAGACGCCCAGCGAGAAGGCTTCGCGGCGCATCTTGGCACTCTCGCGGGTAGAGAGGATCATCCCCGTGTAGGGCACGGTCAGGCGCAGGACGGCGATGATCTTGCGGAAATCGGCGTCGGACACCGCGTGCGGCGGGTGCAGCGAGAGGTCGGAGCCGGTGGCCGGCTCGATGCGCGGCAGCGAGATCGTGTGGCAGCCGACGCCGAACGTCTCCTCCAGGTGGCGGATATGCTGCAGCAGGGCCAGGACCTCGAAACGGTGGTCGTAGAGGCCGAAGAGGATGCCGACGCCGACGTCGTCGATGCCGGCCTGCATGGCGCGGTCCATGGCCGTCAGGTGGTACAGGTAGTCGGCCTTGGGCCCGCTGGGGTGCATGCGGCGGAAGGTGTCGACGTGGTAGGTCTCCTGGAACAGCTGGTAGGTCCCGACGCGGGCCTCCTTCAGCCGGCGGTAGGCGTCGACCGGCAGGGCGGCGATGTTGATGTTGACGCGGCGGATCTCGCCGTCGCCGCGCTTGACCGAGTAGATCGTCTCGATGGCCTTCAGCGAGTAATCCAGGGCGGCCTCGCCCAGCCCCTCGCCCGATACCAGCAGCACGCGCTTGTGCCCCTGGTCGACCAGCCGCTCGGTCTCGCGGCGGATCTCCTCCTGGCGCAGGGTGCGGCGCGTGATCCGGTCGTTGCTCTTGCGGAAGGCGCAGTACAGGCACTCGTTGTTGCAGAGGTTCGACACGTACAAGGGCGCGAAGAGCACCAGGCGCCTGCCGTAGACCTCGCTCTTGGCGAACAGGGCGGCGTCGAAGAGCTCGGCCAGGCTCTCCCCGTCCTCGAGCAGCAGCAGCCGCGCCGCCTCGGCAAAGTCCAGCCCCTTGAGCTGCCGGGCCTTGGCCAGGATGTCGGCCGCCTCCCTGCGGTCGGGCGGACGGGCGCTTTCCAGGCAAGAAAGTATCTTGCCATGATCGATGAAACCGCTGTCCATTTCAGTTCGCTCCCTGTCCCCGGCTGGGCGGCCGGGCGGCATGCTGGTAACGGGCGTACAGCTCCGGGAAGGGCCGCAGCGCCCGCGGGAATACGTTTTTCAAGAACGATATCAACACCCCGTAGTTGGTCATCGGCACCCCGGCCTGGGCCGGCAACTCCTGGCGGCGCAGCATCTCGCGGCGGTTCAGGGTGCAGGCGCCGCAGTGCACGACAAGCTGGTAGGATGAAAGGTCCTCCGGGTAGGCGCTGCCGGGGACCGTCTCGATCCTGAGGCCGCCGCCAACGTACTCATTCAGCCAGCGCGGCAGCTTCACCCGGCCGATGTCGTCCTGCAGCGGGTGATGGGAGCACGACTCGGCGATCAGCACCCGGTCCCCGGCCCGAAGCCGCGGCACGGCCAGGACGCCCTCCACCAGGCCGGGCAGGTCGCCCTTCTGCCGCGCCGAGAGGATGGAAAAGGAGGTCAGCAGGACCTCGGCGGGGACGACGGCGGCGACCGGCTCGAAGGCCTGCGAGTCGGTCACCACCAGCGCCGGCCGCGAGCGCAGCGAGGAGAGGGCCGCGGCCAGCTCGCTCTCGCGGCAGCTCAGCGGCATGGCGCCGCCGTCCAGGGCGTCGCGCAGGGCCTTGACCTGGGGCATGATCAGCCGCCCTTTGGGGGCGCCGCTGTCGATGGGCACCACCAGCACCACCACCTCGCCGGGCCGGACCAGGTCGCGCAGGAAGGGCGGTTCCCACTGGCTGGGGGCGATCTCCAGGATGCGCCGCCGCAACTCCTCCAGGCCGGCGCCGGCCAGGGCGCTGACGCGCACGCAGGGCTTGTCGCGGAACCAGTCGTTCCCTTTTCCCGGCGACAGGTCGGTCTTGCTGGCCACGACGATGACCGGGATCGAGCGCCGGCGGAGCTTCTCCAGCAACTCGTCCTCGCAGGCGAACTCCTTGGCGGCGGCGTCGACCACCAGCAGGGCCAGGTCGCTCTTCTCCAGGACGGCGGCCGCCTTCTTGACCCGCTCCGCCCCCAGCCCCGCGGCGCGGTCGTCGATGCCCGCCGTGTCGATCAGCACCGCCGGGCCGATGGGCTGGAACTCGATGGCCTTGAAGACCGGATCGCTGGTCGTCCCGGGAACGGCGGAGACGATGGCTACCGGCTGGCCGGTCATGGCGTTGATCAGCGACGACTTGCCGGCGTTGCGCCGTCCGAGGATGGCGATGTGCAACCGGTCGCCGCGCATGGTCCTGTCCTTCATGGCCTTCCTTCTGCCCCGCAGCGGTGCGGCGGCGGGCCGCCTGGCGTCAGCGGCCGATGGCCTCGATCTGGCAGGCGGCCACCTTGAATTCGGGGGTCTTGGCGATGGGGTCGGTGGCGTTGTGGGTAAGCAGGTTAGCGGCGGCATCGGCGA
>CAYXCX010000155.1:0-4974 GCA_964463405.1 uncultured Clostridia bacterium | reverse complement strand
TGAGGATGCCCAGCAGGTAGAGCAGGATCATGGGCACGGCGAACAGGGTCTGCGTGACCATGTCGGGGGTGGGGGTGATGACGGCGGCGAGGATGAATATGGCCACGATGGCGTACTTGAAGTAGCGCAGCAGGAAGCGGGCGCTGACCAGCCGCAGCCTGGCCAGCAGGAAGACCAGCACCGGCAGCTCGAACAGGGCCGCGATGCCGAAAAGGACGCGGAAAGCCAGGGCGAAATAATCGTTGACGGTGATGATGGCCTGGAAGTCCTTGCCGATGTCCAGGAAGAACTTGCAGGCCAGGGGAAAGACAACGAAATAGCCGAAGGCGCCGCCCAGCAGGAAGAAAAAGGTGGTGGCCAAGACGAAGGGGACGACCCAGCGCTTTTCCCTGGGGAACAGCGCCGGCGAGATGAACAGCCAAAGCTGGTGAAAGATGAAGGGCGAGGCGGCGAACAGCGAGGAGATGAAGGCCACCTTGATGTACATCATGAAGGGCTCGGACAGGGAGGTAAAGGCCAGCTGGGGCTCTCCCGTCGGCCCGGCGGGGAGGAACTTCAGGATGGGCTGCGACAGCCAGCGGTAGAGGCGTCCCACCACGGTCCAGGAGGCCAGGAAAAAGACGAGCACGAACGCCAGCGACCAGACGATGCGCTTGCGCAGCTCGCCCAGATGCTCGAAAAACGACATCTCGTCAGTCTTCGGCCTGGCCATCCTTTTCCTCCGCGGCCCCGGCTGCGGCCCCGCCGCCTTCCCGGGCATCCCGGACCCGCGGCGGCGCCGCGCCCGTGACGTCCAGGGCCTGCTTCAGCTCGCGGCCGATTTCGTCGCCGAGCGAGCGGGCATGCTGGATGCCGCGGCTCAGGTCCTGGATGGGATCGGCCAGCCCTTCCTTGTAGACCTCGTCCTGGATGGCCGTCTTGGCCTGGTCGATGGTGGAGCGGAATTCGCGCACGATCCGGCCCAGGGTGCGGGCGAATTCCGGAAGCTTCTTGGGCCCGAAAACCAGCAGCACGACCACGAAGACCAAGACCAGTTCCGGGAAGCCTATCGAGCCGAACATGGGGCGCTCCTCGTCATGGGTGGGCCGGAATGCGCACCGGCTTGCGGCAGACCAGCCGGACATGGCCGTGTTTCACCGCCGCGCCCAGGTCGGCCAGGAGCTCCTGGCCGGGGCCGGGGAACGGCTCGGGGCCGGGTTCGGCGCCGATCACCAGGTTGCGGCCGTTGTGCTTGGCCAGGTAGAGGGCGGTGTCGGCCATGGCCACGACCTGCTGCCAGCTCAGCTTCTCTTCCTCGCCGCTGATGAAGGGATAGTGGCTGTAGCCGATGCTGACCGTTTTCTTGATGCGCGCCTCCGCGGCGACGGGGAACGCGTCCCCCTCGATGGTCTGGCGGATGCGCTCGGCCAGCGGGTAGGCGTCGCCGCGCCGCGATTGGCGGGTGATGATGAGGAATTCCTCGCCGCCCCAGCGGGCCACGCTGTCCGACTGGCGCATCATCGCCTGCAGGCGGCGGGCGATCTCGACGATCACCGCGTCGCCGGCCTCGTGGCCATGGGCGTCGTTGACGCGCTTGAAAAAGTCGACGTCGATCATGAACACGCCCAGCGAGGAGGCCTTCTCGTCGAAGGGCTTCAGCCCCTGGCGCACGTTGTGCCTCTCGCGCTGGAGGATGCTCATGTCCTCGCGGATGGTCGCGTCCAGGTAGCGGCGGTTCTTGAGGCCGGTCAGCGGATCGGTGATGGAGAGCTGGGCCAGCTCGCGGTTCTTCTCGGCGATCTCGTTGGTGCGGGCCTGGACGACTTCCTCCAACCTGCGCTTCTGGCGGTTCAGCACCCGAAAGCGGGCGTTGACCAGCAGGGCCAGCAGGCCCAGGGCCAGCAGCGCTTCCACGGCCAGAAACCACCAGCGCTTCCAAAACGGGCGGGCGATGGCGAAGACGACGCGCTGCTCGGCGCCGAACCAGCTCGCGTCGCCGCCGCCGTTGTTGGCCAGCACCGAGAACGTGTAGGTGCCGGGGGGCAGGTTGGTGTAGCGCACGGCGGTCTGCCGCCCCGGCGGCGACCAGTCGCTGTCGAAAGGAAAGAGGCGGGTGCGGTACAGCACCGGGCTTTCGCGGCTCAGGCTGGGGCAGACATAGCGGAATTCGACGTTGTTCTGGTCGTGGCGCAGGGGTTTGCTCACTGGGGCGGCAACGGACCCCTGGACCAGCGGCGGGGCGATGACCAGGGCCGGCCTGACCGACGCCCCGACTCCGGCCGGGAGCGGCACCTCGACCAGGCCGGGGGGGATGCCGAAATAGAGGCTGCCGTTGGCGGCCTTCAAGGCCGAGTGCACGCAGCCCTCGTCGCCGAACAGCCCTGTCTCGCGGTTGAAGTGGGCCAGGGAGCCGTCGGCAGCCAATCGCTCCAGGGCGCGGGTGGTGTTCGTCCAGACGCTGCCGTGGTCGTCGAGCAGCACCGACCAGGCGTCGTCGTGCAGCAGCCCCTGCTCGCGGGTCAGCCGGCGCTGCGAGCTGCCCTTGAGCCAGAACACGCCCTTGGCCTCGCAGGCCACCAGGACCTCGTTGGCGGCTACGACGCGGATGTCGTTGACGGTGGCGGGGCCGACGCGGCGCTCCCAGTCGCTGGCCACGAAGCGGCCGTCGCGAAAAAGCTGCAGGCTGCGGCGGGTGCCGACAAGCAGCGAGCCCGGTTCCAGCTCGGCGACGCTCCAGACGATGGGGTCGCCGAGGCCGGTATTAAACCAGCGGAAGGCGCCGCCGTCATAATGCAGCAGGCCGCGGCTGGTGGCGAACCAGGCGCCGCCGTCGCTGGCGCGAACGGCGTGCAGCACGGGGACGCCCGACGTGAGGCTGCGCAGCCGCTGCCGGCGGTCCCACTCGAAGATCTCGCCGTCGGCGCAGCCCAGCAGGTAGCGCCCCGGCTGCAAGCGGACGACGGCGCGCAGCGAGTGGCCCTTGAGCCGGTCGTTGACGGCCAGCGGCCTCAGGATTCCGCCGCGCATTTCGGCCAGGCCGTCCTCGCAGCCCAGCAGCAGACCGCCCTCGTCCTCCAGGATGTCCCAGACGTGGGTGGAAGGCAGCCCGTCCTCGGGGCCGTACAAGCGGAAGAGGTGGCGGGAGAGCTGGGACAACCCCAGGCTGGTGCCGATGAAGACATTGCCCTCGCGGTCGAGGAGCAGGCGCTGGACGCGGTCGTAGATCAAGCCGTTGGCCGTGGTCAGGACTTCGCCGGCGGCGGTCTGCAGGTTTTTGTGAAACAGGCCGCCGCGGCTGCCGATCCACAGGCCGCCGGCGCCGTCGACCAGCAGGTCGCTGGCGTCGGCCAGAGGCTCGGGCAGTTCGGCGTATTTCCTGAACTCGCCGAAAGGGGTCAGCACGAACAGGCCGTTGCGGCAGCCGACGAAGAGGCGGCCGTCGGTCTCCTTGACAAAATTCACCGGCCCGGGGCTGGCGTGGCCGCGCAACTGCCCGCCGCGCAGCAGGTAGACGGTCTCGGCGCTGAAGAACGCCATGCCCGAGGCACCGGCGGCCAGGCCGCGCAAGCGGCCGGGATCGGCAAATAAGGAACGGCCCAGGGTCCGCTCGCCGCGCACGGTGAAGAGGCTGCGATCGGTCAGCACCCACAGGGCGTCGTCAAGGGGGCTGAAGGCGATGGCGCGCACGAAGCTGTCGGCCAGGGGCCAGGGCTCGATGCGGCCGGCGCGGATGCGGTTCAGCCCCTGCTGGCTGGCCACCCAGACGTCGCCCTGGCGGTCCAGGGCCAGCCCGGTGACGTAGTTGCCGGCCAGCCCCTGGCGCTGGGTGAAGGGCTGGAAGGAGTCGCCGTCGAAGCGCCCCAGGCCGGCCTGGGTGCCGACCCACAGGAAGCCGTCACGGTCCTGCAGCAGGGCGGTAATGGTGCTCTGCGGCAGCCCCTCGGAGCTGCGGTAGTTGATGAACGGGTAGCGAACGCCGCGCAGAGGCCAAGCCCAGGCCAGCAGCAGGAGTAGGGAGAGCGCCCGTTTCATTGCTGGGATTTTAGCACAGGGGCCGAGCCGGCGCAAAGCAGGTCCCATCATTCGTGACAGGTCGCGAAAGGTCGGGCTATTTCTTCTCGCTGACGATCTCTTTCAGCACCCGGGTCAGGAAGCTGTGGAAGGAGCGCAGGGTGGGCTCGAACTCGGCCGAAAAGTTCGTGCGGTTGAGGTTGTCGTAATAGCCGAGGAACTCGTTCCAGTCCTTGTACAGCAGGTAGTTCAGGTCGCTCTCCATGAACTGGTTGATGTCGAAGAAGATCTCGGAGGGGGCGATGCTGCCCTTGTGGGCGAAGTAGTCGTTGATCTTGGTGTGCAGGCGGATCAGCTTCTTCTTGACTTCGATCGACTTCTGCCGCCGGGAGACGTACTTTTCGAAGATGCTGCTGCCGCTGATGCCCGGCTTGAGCAGCCGGGCCACCGTCTCGATCAGCTCCTGGACGGCGACCTCGGCGATGACCACGACGTTCTGGATCAGCTGGCGCTTCTTGATTTTGCTGCTGTCGGCCTCGAAGTAGATGGGCAGCTCGCCGTCCCAGATCTTCTTGTATTCGTACTTGAAATTCTTGAAGACGTCGCCGACCGGGGGCAGCTTCTTTTTCAGGTCGGGGTCGGCCTGCAGGCAGGGCCACAGGACCGTGTCGTTGAAGCGGATCAGGTCGTCCATGTTCTTTTTCAGCGAGAGGGCCAGGGGAATGACCAGGTCCAGGTACTTGCTCCGGTCCACGTTGAGCTCGATGAAGTTGTTGATCTTCAGGACGCGGAAGGAGAGGATGAGCGAGATGCCCAGGTTTTTGCGCAGGCTCTTGTCGCGGCAGGAGGCGATGATGGCCGAGATGTCGGGCTGGTAGATCTTGTCCATCTTGGAGATGAACTGCTTCTTGAGCAGCGAGACCAGGATGGGATTGTTGAGCAGCTCGCGGTGGTACAGCTTCTTGATCGACAGGTACGCCCGCT
>CAYXCX010000154.1:0-5044 GCA_964463405.1 uncultured Clostridia bacterium | reverse complement strand
TGACCGGCCGCTTCGGCTGAGGAGGTACCCATGGCCGTGCACCTGCAGAAAGAGATCGACAAGCTGAAGAAGCGCATCACCCTCTACGGCGGCATGATCGAGAAGAACCTGGAGAGCGCCATCCGCTCCATCCAGGACAAGGACGACGAGCTGGCGCGCCGGGTCCTGGAGACCGACGACGAGGCCGACCAGTGGGAGGTCGACACCGAGGAGGAGTGCCTGAAGATCCTGGCCCTGCACCAGCCGGTGGCCGTCGACCTGCGCTTCATCATCGCCGTGCTCAAGATCAACAACGACCTGGAGCGCATCGGCGACGAGGCGGTCAACATCGCCGAGCGCTCGCTGCGCGTCTCGCCGCTGACCCTGCCCGGCGAGGCGGTCGATTTCGCCCCGTTGTGCCGCCTGGTCCAGGCGGCGCTGCGCTCCTCGCTCGACTCGCTGGTGCGCCTGGACGCGCCGCTGGCCCACCGCGTGCGCCAGTCCGACGACGAGATCGACGAGCGCGTCCACGCCCTGTTCGTGCGCCTGAAGGAGGAGATCAAGAAAGCCCCCGCCGACACCGACCAGCTGGTCGAGTACCTGCGCGTCTGCCGCCACCTGGAGCGCATCGCCGACCACGCCACCAACATCGCCGAGGACGTCATCTACATGATCGAGGGCAGCATCGTCCGCCACCGCCAGGAGACGCGGTGAGCCTGGAGCGGCCGCCGCGCAAAGGCGCGGCCAAGGCCCGGTCCGTCGTGGCCGTGGTCGACGACGAGGCCGACATCCTCGAGCTCGTGCGCCTGCACCTGGAGCGGGCCGGGTTCGCCGTCAGGCCCTTCGCCGCCGCCCGCCCCCTGCTTCATTACCTGCAGCAGCACCTGCCCGACCTGCTGGTCCTGGACCTGATGCTGCCCGACGCCGACGGCCTGGAGATCTGCCAAGCCCTCAAGCGCGAGCCGCGCAGCGCCGCCCTGCCCATCGTCATGCTGACCGCCCGGGCCGAGAAGCCCGACATCGTCCTGGGCCTGGAATACGGCGCCGACGACTATTTGGTCAAGCCCTTCTCGCCGTCGGAGCTGGTGGCCCGCATCAAGGCCGTGCTGCGCCGCAGCGCCGGGCCGGCCGCCGCCAGCGGCGGCATCCTGCGCCTGGGCGACTTGCTGTCCCTGGATCCCGGGCGCCACCAGGCCCGCGTCCGCGAAAAGGCCGTGGACCTGACCACAACCGAGTTCTCCATCCTGCTCATGCTGGCCCGCAAGCCTGGCTGGGTCTTCAGCCGCGAGCAGATCCTCGACTCGCTGTGGGGCGACGAAAAGGACGTCATCGACCGCACCGTCGACGTCCACATCCGCCACCTGCGGGAAAAGCTGGGAGACGCCGGGGCCCTGATCCGCAACATCCGCGGCGTGGGCTACAAGATCGAGCCATGAGAACGAGGCTGTTCTGGAAGATCTTCGCCAGCTTCTCGCTGTTCAGCGCCGCCCTGGCCCTGGCCTTCTATCTCCTGGTCGTCGGCCAGGCGCGGGATCTCTACCTGCAGGCCAAGCAGGAAGCGCTGGCCAAGCTGGGGAGCCTGGTCGGCGCCGAGCTGGCCGCCGGCTGGCCGGAGCTGGACGCCTCCGCCCTGCAGGCGCTCATCCAGGAAAAGGGCCGCCAGGCCGGAGTGCGTTTCACCGTCATTGATCCGCGCGGCGGCGTGCTGGCCGATTCGCAGTCGGATCCCGCCGCCATGCAGAACCACGCCGACCGGCCGGAGATCGCGGCCGCCCTGTCGGGCCGGCCGAGCTCGCAGACCCACTTCAGCTTCACCCTGCGCGAGCGCATGATGTACCACGCCCTGCCCGTGCGCAGCGGCGGCCGCCGGGTGGCCGCCCTGCGCCTGAGCTTTTTCGTCCGCGACTTCGACCGCGGCTTCTCGCCCTGGCGCGGGCGGGTCACCCTGCTGCTGGGGCTGCTGCTGGCCCTGGCGCTGCTGCTCTCGCTGCTGCTGTCGCGCAACCTGACGCGCCCGGTCCGGGAGCTGGCCGCCGCCGCCCGCCGCGTCGCCTCGGGGCGGCTCGACACGCGCGTGGCCGCGGGCCGCCGCGACGAGATCGGCCGGCTGGCCGGCGATTTCAATCGCATGGTGGCGGAACAGGCGCGAATGCTGCAGGAGCTGCAGCTCGGCCGCCAGGAACTGGAGACCATCCTGGCCTCGCTTGCCGACGGCCTGCTGGTCATCGACGCCGAGGAGCGGATCACCCGCGCCGGACCGAGCTTCCGCCGCCTGGCCGGCGACGACGACCCCGTGGGCAAGCCGTTCTGGCAGGTCCTGCGCCACGCCGATTTCGCCGAGCTGGTGCGCCGCGCCGCCGCCGCCAGCCTGCACGCCGAGCTGGAGATTGCCGGCCGCGGCTATTTCGTGTCGCTGGCCCCGCTCCCCGGCAAACAGGGCACGGTGGTCTCCTTCCACGACCTGGCCGATTCCCGCCGCCTGGCCAGGCAGAAAAGAGACCTGGTCGCCTCGGTCTCGCACGAGCTGCGCACGCCGCTGACGGCCATCAAGGGCTACGCCGAGACCCTGCTGGAGGACGCCGCCGGCGACGCCCGCCGCTACCTGGAGGTGATCGTCCGCAACTCAGACCGCCTCATCGAGATGGTCGCGGACCTGCTGACCCTCTCCGAGCTTGAAGATAGGGGCGGGCAGCTGGTGCGCGAGCTGGTTGACTGGGACAGCCTGCTGCAGGGCGTGGCCGCGCTGTTTGAAAAGCGGCTGCGCGAGAAGGGGCTGGCCCTGGAGATCCACCCCCCCGCGCGGGGGGCGGCAGACCGCTTCCGCGGCGACCGGTTCCGCCTGGAGCAGCTGCTGGTCAACCTGCTGGACAACGCCGTCAAGTACAGCGAAACGGGCGCCGTCTCCGTGCGCGTCGCCGCTGCCGACGGGACGCTGGTGATCGAAGTCCGCGACAGCGGCGCCGGCATCGCCCCCGAGCACCTGGAGCGCATCTTCGAGCGCTTCTATGTCGCCGACCCGGCCCGCTCGCGGCAGACGGGCGGCACCGGCCTGGGCCTGGCCATCGTCAAGCACATCGTCCGTCTCCACGGCGGCGAGATCGCCGCCCAGAGCCGGCCCGGCGCCGGCAGCGTCTTCACCGCCCGCCTGCCCCTGGGCTGAAAGCCCCGCCGGCGCCCGCTGGCGGTTGAAAAATCGCCGCCGTTGCACTATCATCCTGGATGATGAGAATTCCGGCGCTGCTGATCGGGTTGCTGCTCGCGGCCGTCCCCGCCGCCGCCGAGGAGACCCTCATCTACCTGAGGCCCGCCGACGCCCTGAACCTGAACCCCTGGCAGGCCGACGACGCCTATTCCAACGAGGTCGCGGCCAACCTCTACGAGGGGCTGGTGCGCTTCAGGAAAAACGCCCCCGGAGTCGAGCCCTGCCTGGCCACGGGCTGGAAGGTCAGCGACGACGGCCGTTTTTGGCGGTTCACCCTGCGCCGGGGCGTGCGCTTCCATGACGGCACACCCTTCGACGCGCGGTCGGTGGTCCACTCCTTCCAGAGCCGCCTGGGGAAGGGGCAGGCCGCCTTCCAGCGGCTGAGCGCCCTCTTTTCCCACATCACGGCTGTGCGCGCCTTCGGTTCGCACCAGGTGGAGATCGTGCTGGCCCGGCCCTACGCCCCCTTCCTGGTCGCCCTGGCCGATTCGGCCTCCTTCCTGCAGCCCATGAGCTCAGACGCCACCCCGTTCAAGCCGGTGGGCACCGGCCCCTTCCGCCTGGCCAGCTGGACGAAGAACCGCTCACTGATCCTCACCCGCCACGAGGGCTACTGGGGCGAGAAGGCGAAAGTGGACAAGGTGGTCTTCAAGATCATGTCCGACCCCCTGGGCCGGCTGCTGCAGATCCGCAACGGCAGCGCCGACATGACCTTCATCCAGTCCGGGAAGGAATACTCCGAGCTTTCCCTGCGCGGCGACATCGTCATCCTGAGCAACCCCTCCCTGTCCACGCATTATCTGGGCTTCAACACCCGTCGCCCCCCTTTCGACCGCGTCGAAGTGCGCGCGGCCTTCCGCCATATTATCCCCAAGGGGAACATGGTCAAAAAGATCTTCCAGAACCTGGCCCAGCCGGCGTTCTCACCCCTGCCGCCGCCCATGCTCCCGCAGACGCAGCCCACCGACGGCGAACGCTTCGACCCGTTGGCCGCCCGCGGGCTTTTGAAGTCGGCCGGCCTGGGCGAGGGGTTCGCCTGTTCCCTGTACTTCGCCGAAGGCCAGCAGGGCATCCAGGAGATCGTCGACCTGCTGGCAATCATGGCGCGCAACGTCGGCATCGCCGTGCGCAAAATCAAGCTTCCCTTCCCCGAGCTGGTGCAAGCCGCCGGCCGCGGCGAGCACGACCTGCTGATCCTGGGCTGGTCATCGGGCCCCGATCCCGACTTTTTCCTCACGCCGCTGTTCACCCTGTCGGCGGGGAACCGCAACCGCTCGTTCTATGAGAACCCCACGCTGACCCGCCTGCTGGACAGCGGCCAGGTCACCCTGGATCCGGGCCGGCGCGAGGGCGTGTACCGCGAGGCGCTGGACATCCTGCAGCGGGACGTCCCCTGGGTGCCGCTCTTCCATCTCATCGACAACCTCGCCTGCCGCCGCAACGTGAGCGGCCTCTTTTTCACGCCGCTGGGGCAGGTCATGTTCCGCGAAGCCAAAAAGGAGTCTCCATAATGGCCCGTTATCGCCTCGGCCGGTCGCTTCCGGCCCTGCTGCTCTGCCTGGCGCTGCCCCTGGCCGCCGCCGACGTGGTGCGCGGCGGCTATGTCGCCGATCCCATCACCCTGGATCCGGCCCAGGCCTGGGACGACACGTCCACGTTTTACGTCGCCAACATTTTTGACACCCTGGTGCGTTTCGACCCGCGCAGCCTGCGCATCGAGCCCTCGCTGGCTTCCCGCTGGCAGACCAGCGCCGACGGCCTGACCTGGACCTTCCACCTGCGCCGCGACGTGCGCTTCCACGACGGCACCCCCCTCGACGCCGAGGCCGTGGTCTTCAGCTTCCAGCGGCAGATGGATCCGGC
>CAYXCX010000153.1:0-5050 GCA_964463405.1 uncultured Clostridia bacterium | reverse complement strand
CTTGATGCCACCCGCCCGGGGCGAGCGGCCGCGCGCGCGGAGCGGCGGCGGGCAATAAGACGAAACCCATGTACGTTCAGGGTTTCAAGGGAAAATCGCCGTGCCGCGCTTGCGCCGCAGCGCCCGGACGGCAGCGGCGCGCCCGGGGCGCTGCGCCTATTTTTTTGGATCGCCGTTCGCGTTCGCCGCGAAAAGCCAAAGAATTGAACGAATCTGCCCCTTGTTTGCACCCGGAATTCCGTTTCGCGCCGGCCGCAGGGAAAGCGAAAAAAAATATCTTCCAGCGCTCAGGCGGCAATCGCTTCCTTGTCAAGCCGGCGGCGGTTTGCTATAATGCGGGCTGTCATGAATCCAGCGAGGCCGATGATGAAACGTATGCTCCTGGCGTTGGTCTTCTGTTCCCTCTGCCTTTCCCTCCCCGCCCAGTCGGAAAAGGAGCGGCTCGCCCAGCTGCCGCCGCAGCACCGCAAGTGGCTCAGCGAGGAGGTGGCGTACATCATCACCAAGGTGGAGAGGGAGGTCTTCCTGCAGCTGGGCTCCGACCAGGAGCGCGAGACCTTCATCAGCGCCTTCTGGAAGCAGCGCAACCCCAACCCCAACCTGCCGGAGAACGAGTTCCGCAAGGAGCACTACCGGCGCCTCGCCTACGCCAACAACTGGTTCGGCAAGGACTCGCCGGCCCCGGGCTGGCGCACCGACATGGGCCGGGTCTACATCACCCTGGGCGAGCCCAAGGCCATCGAGCGCTACGAGAGCGACAACGAGCTCTATCCCACCGTGGTCTGGTTCTACCAGGGCATGGCCAACAAGGGGCTGCCCGACTCGTTCAACGTCGTCTTCTTCAAGCAGGACGGCATCGGCGAGTACGAGCTGTATTCGCCGGTGAAGTTCGGCCCCCAGGCGCTGATGCGCAACTACGAGGGCGACCTCACCTCCTACGAGAGCGCCTACTACGCCCTGATGAACATCCAGCCGCAGCTGGCCGCCGTCTCGCTCTCGCTGATCTCGGGCGAGCCAGTGGGGGTGACGCCGTCGCTGGCCTCGGAGCTGCTCATCCGCGAGAAGATCCCCGAGACGCCGCAGCGGGCCATCAAGGACATTTACGCCAGCAACTTCCTCAAGTTCCGCGGCCAGGTCGAGATCGACTACGCCGACAACTACATTGAAAGCAGCGGCCAGCTGGACGTGTTCCAGGACCGCGGCGGCCATTATTTCGTCCACTACCTGATCGAACCGCGGCGCCTGTCGCTCGAGGAGCACCAGGGCAGGTTCTACACGACGCTGGAGGTCTCGGGCAACGTCTCCGACGACTCGGGGCGCATGCTCACGCAGATTTCGCGCCGCATCCCGGTCGAGCTGAGCGCCAGCCAGATGCAGCGCGTCAAGGACAAGCTGTTCAGCTTCCAGGACATGCTGCCGGTCATCGCCGGCAAGTGGCGCCTGACCGTGTTCCTGAAGAATCTCACCACCAAGGAATTCACCACCCTGGACCGGGAATTCGTCATTCCCGAACGCGAGAAGCTGGAGCTGGCGCCGCTGCTGCTGGCCAACCGCAAGGCCGACGCGGCCGGCATCGCCGCCCACAAGCCCTACCGCTTCGGCAACACCCACCTGCTGCCTTCGCCGCGCAACGACTTCCTGGCCGGAGACGAGCTGACGGTCTTCACTCAGCTGCGCGGACTGGACGAGCGCCTGCGCGCCGGCGGGGTGCTGGAATACGCGCTGGCGCGGCGCGGCGAGACCGTGCTGCGCCGCGAGCTGCCGCTGCGCGGCTGCCGCACCCTGCCCGACGTGGACGAAACCTTCCCGCTGCAGGGGCAGTCGGCCGCCTACTACACGGTCACCGTCACCCTGCTGGGCGAGGGGCGCAAGGCGCTGGCCGCGCAGAGCGCCGACTTCTTCATCACCCCGCAGCCGGCGCTGCCGCGGCCCTGGGTGCTGTCGGTGCCCACCGCCGCCGGCGACGAGGCGCTGTTCCTCAACGAGCTGGGGCGGCAGTACGTCCAGGCGCGCCGGCCGGACAAGGCCCGGCCGCTGCTGGAGGAGGCCTTCCACCGCGACCCCAACAGCCCGCGCTTCGGCATCGACCTGTGCAACGTCCTGCTGCAGGCGGGCGAGCACGCCCGGGTGAAGGCCATCGCCCAGCCCATGGTCGGCGAGCGCTCGCGCTTCGAGTTCAGCCTGGTCCTGGGCCAGGCTCTGCAGGGGCTGGGCGAGTACCAGGAGGCCATCGCCCAGTACGCCGAACACGTCACCCGCTTCGGGGCTCGG
The DNA here is from genome assembly GCA_964463405.1 of uncultured Clostridia bacterium. Lineage (GTDB taxonomy): Bacteria > Acidobacteriota > Aminicenantia > UBA2199 > UBA2199 > UBA2199. The sequence goes on along the minus strand of CAYXCX010000153.1, from coordinate 2,779 downwards.
GTCGAGGTGTTCAACCGCATCGGCGAGTGCTACCAGCGGCTGGGCAACGCGGCCGAGGCGCTGAAGGCCTGGGAAAAGTCGCTGAGCCTCAACCCCAAGCAGCCGGCCGTCGCCGAAAAGGTGGCGGCGCTGAAGAAAAACCAGCCATGATTCCGTCCAATACCCATAGGCGCCGGCAAGCGGCGAATTACAGGAGGTAGGGAAGATGAATAGAATGAACGTGAAATTCTGGGCCGCGCTGGCTTGCGTGCTGCTCCTGGCCGCCTCGGGCTACGCCCAGGCAGGCCGCGGCAAGGCGCGTTTGAGCGGCACCGTGGCCAACGAGCAGGGCGAGCCGATGGCCGACGCCGACATCCTGATCGAGTTCGACAAGGGCGGCCTGACCGACAAGACCGTCACCAACAAGAAGGGCGAGTTCTTCTTCATCGGCCTGGGCACGGGCACGGTGCGGGTCACGGCCACGGCCGACGGCTACGTGCCGGCCATCACCACCGTCCGCGTCGAGCAGCTGCGCGACGGCGCCCGCAACTTCGTGGCCCTGGTCATGAAGGAAGACAAGGAAGGCAAGATGCGGCTCAAGGACGCCGCCGCCCTGGAGGAGCTGGAGAAGGGCAACCAGCTGTTCAATGAGCGCAAGTTCGACGAGGCGCTGGCCGTTTACCAGGATTTTGCCGCCAACAATCCCAACGTCTACCAGATCTTCTTCAACATCGGCGACGTCTTCCGCGAGAAGGGCGAGTTCGACAAGGCCAACGAGCAGTACCTCCAGGCCCAGGCCAAGGCCAGGGAAAAGGCCGACATCGTGCTGCAGGCCAAGGCCCTGGCCTCGCTGGGCGAGGTCTGCCTGCGCCAGGAAAACTTCAAGGAGGCGGGCGACTACTTCACCCAGTCGATCGCCTTGAATCCCAAGGACGAGATCCTGGCCTACAACGTGGCCGAGATCTTCTTCGGCCGCAACCAGACCGACAAGGCCCTCGAGTATTACAAGCTGGCCACGCAGATCAAGCCCGAGTGGAGCGAGCCCTACGAGAAGATGGGCTACGCCTACCTGAACAAGGGCGACATGAAGGCGGCCATCGGCGCCTTCCAGGAGTTCCTCAAGCACAACACCGACGAGGCCAAGGCCCAGGTGGTGCAGGGGCTGATCGATTCCTTGTCGGCAGCCAAGTAACTCAACGAACTATTGGTGATAGTGTTAGTGATAGTGGTAGCAGCCGCATTGTCCGGACTGTTTTTCTTCGAGCTGGCGTTCAGAAGCTGAATCTGAACCCTAGCCTGGCCTCGAGCGGCGGCAGGAAATCGCAGGCCATGCCGTAGCGCGGGTCCGGTCCCCAGGCGTAGTCGTCGATGCTCCAGCCTCCTGCCGCGATCACCTCGGCCGGCACAGGCCGTCTGGTGGACTCGTTGTAGACGGGATAGTTCACGCATATTTCCTGCCAAGGAAATCTGAGGATCAGCAAGTGGTAGTGGTAGGAATAGTCGCGAGCAATTGGACCAAACTGAGGGAGGCAGGGCATTGAGCCCGTTTTCTTTACTTTTGCCTTTTTACTTTTGCCTTTTGCCTTACGATCTGGCTTATTCTCATCGCAGCGTAATTCTTCCGGGCATTTTTCTTACTTTTACCTTTTGCCTTTTTCCTTTTGCCTTTCTGAGTGCCAGGGCTGGACGCTTGGTACATGGCAGGTGGAACCTCTGGCCTCGAATTTCCCGAGTGCTAGGGCTGCAAACATGGAACATGGAACATGGAACCTCTGGCCTCGTAGTTCCCTGAACCTCTGGCTTCTCAGCCGCAAAAAAAAACCCCGCCCCCCTTTCGAGGGGCGGGGCAAAAGTCGGCTAACTAGATACTAGCTGACGTTTTTAGAAGCTGAACTTGAGGCCCAGGCGGGCGGCCAGCGGAGTGCCGCGCAGGCCGTCGCCGTAGAACCACATCTCCTTCTTGAACAGAGGATCGAGTTCCGGGTCGATGATCTCCCAATTCTTGGAAACGATCTCTTCGTAGCTGGGGGCGGTGCCGCCGTTGTTCCAGATCTGGTAGATGCGCTGGGCGGTGCGGGTGTTGAAGATGTTGTCGACGTTCAGCGAGATGTTCAGGTTGTTCTTGCCGAGCTTCAGGTTGTATTCGGCGTAGGCGTTGGCGAACCAGAAGAAGGGGGTGCGGCCGAGGTCGCCGCGCCCGAAGGGCAGGTAGCCCTGGGCGTCCATGGAGTACTCGGTCGAGACCGGGGAGCCGCTCATGGCGTTGATGACGGTGCCGACGGTCAGGCCCATGGGGAAGGTGTAGGAACCGTAGGCCTTGACGTAGTGGGTGCGGTCGCCGGGCATGACGCCGTCGATCTTGTTCAGCTGCTTGTCGAACGCCAGGTACCACAGGTCGAAGTAGCGCTCAACGTTGGGGTCGGTGCGGCCGTACTCGTCGCCCGAAGCCAGGCCCGAGTAGTTGCCGGTCAGGCGGCTCCAGGTATAGGAGATGCCGCCCATCCAGTTGTTGGAGAAGCGCTTGTCCAGGGCGAGGTTGAGGCCCCAGTACTGGCGCTTGGCCTTCGGGATGTCGGGGGCGCCCTGCGGGATCAGGCCCAGTTCCTTGGCCTCGACCCAGCGCTGCTTGATGAAGTCGCCGCCGGGGTTGGTGGTGAAGTAGGACTCGCCGTGAGCGGTCACGACGCCGATGTCCTCGGAGTAGTTGGCGCAGACGTGCGAGACGGCCGTGCCGTCGGGGCGCGTCGCCCAGAGGGACTGGAACCAGACCGCGTGGCGGTTGATGTAGTCCCAGCGCGTG
>CAYXCX010000152.1:0-5074 GCA_964463405.1 uncultured Clostridia bacterium | reverse complement strand
GAATCCCCGAGTGAACGAAGGGCAACTTGCCCGATCAAGCCAAGAGTTTTTAAAGATATTTTGGACAGATATGCACTAACACTAACACTAAGAATTCGCTGGAATTGCTCGCCCTAAGCCAAATGCAATTCTCGCTTGAGCAACAAATGGATCTTGCGCCGCACGGCATTGAAGTCCTCCTTCTTCACCCGCGGATGGATGCGGTTGCTGAGCAGAACCCACACGCGCTCGCCCTCGGCCTCCAGCCACAGCGAGGTGCCGGTGAAGCCGTTGTGGCCGACGGCGGTCGGCGCCAGGGCGCGGCCGGCCGAGGTGCACGGCGTCGAGTTGACCTGGAAGCCGAGGCTGCGGCCGGCACCCAGCCCCGGGGTCAGGTCGCGCCAGAACAGGGCGGCCGTCTCCGGCTTGAGCAGGGTGGCCGAGGCGGGAAAAAACTCCCGCCCCAGGCGGAACAGGGCGCGGGCGGTGGCAAACAGCCCGGCGTTGCCGGCGCAGCCGCCGGCGTGGTGCGAATTGGCGTCGTGGACCTCGCCGCGGATCAGGCCGCAGCGCCAGGCGAAGGCGGCCGCGGCGGCCGCGTGCCCCTGGCGGCACATCCCCTTCTCGTGGCGGTTGCCGACCTCGGTGGGAGCGCAGCGCTGCTTTTGCCCCGGCGGCGTTCCCAGGAAAACGTCGGCCAGGCCCAGGGGGGTGAAGATCTGCCGCGCGGCCAGCTCGGCGAGCGCAACGCCCGTAGCCCTCTCCAGCATGTGGCGCAGCAGGATGTAGCCGACGTCCGAATAGATCACCCGCGTCCCCGGCGCGGCCGCCGGCGCCAGCGCCGCCGCCTGCTGCAGGTCCCCCCGCGGCCGGTAGAGGTAGAAGGGGTGCCAGGGCGGACAGCCGGCGCTGTGGGTCAGCAGCTGGACCAGGGTGACAGGCGGACCCGTGAGCTCGGGCAGGAGGCGCCGAGCGTCGTCCTGCAGCCGCCACTCGCCGGCCTCGATGAGCCGGGCGGCCAGGAAGGCGGTGACCAGCGGCTTGGTCAGCGAGGCCAGGTCGAAGAGTGTGCCGGCGTCCAGTGGCTCCGGGCCGGGCCAGGTGGCGCGCAGGCCGAAGCAGCGCTCGTAAACGACCCGCCCGCCGGCGCCGGCCAGGATGGAAACCCCGGGCAATGCCCGGCGCTCGATCAGGCGGCCGACAAAGGGCTCAAGCATCCGCGGTGGGACGCAGGGCGGCGGAGATGGCCAGGGCCAGTTCCAGCGCCGCCCGGCCTTCGCGGCCGCTGGCCACGCGCCCGCCGCGGCCGGCGACCGCGCCGCCGAAGTTGCGCCACATCCCGGCCAGGGGCTCGATATCGGCGATGGCCGGGAATTCCTCGGCGATGCGGCCCTGGCGCAGCTGGAACATCTTCACCCGCCGCGCCTGGTAGTCCAGCGACAGGTAGAGGCTCTTCTGGAACAGGCGCAGCTTGCGCGTCTTTTCCTGCGAGACGCGGCTGGCGGTCACGTTGGCCACCAGGCCGGAATGGAACTCCAGGCGCACGTTGGCGATGTCGATGCGCGGAGAAATGATCGGCACGCCGCTGGCGCGCACCTCGCGCACCCCCGAGCGGTCCCACTGCAGGATGATGTCCAGGTCGTGGATCATCAGGTCCAGGATCACGTCGATGTCGAGCGAGCGCGGCGAAAAGGAGCCCAGCCGCTGCACCTCGATGAACAGCGGCCGCTCGACGAAGCGCCCGGCGCACTCCACCGCCGGATTGAAGCGCTCCAGGTGGCCGACGGCCAGCATCCGCCCCCGGGACTCGGCCAGGGCGATCAGGTCGTCGGCCTCGGCCAGGGTGCGGCTGATCGGCTTTTCGACCAGCACGTGCTTGCCGTTCTCCAGAAAGAGGCGGCAGAGGGCAAAATGCTCCTGCGTCGGCGCCGCCACCGCCACGGCGTCGACCAGCGGCAGGGCCCGGCGCGGATCGTCCAGCAGGGCAATGCCGTAGGGCCGGGCGTTCTTCTCCAGGCTGGCGGCGCAGACGTCGACGGCGCAGGTGAGCTCGAACCCGGGCTCCCTGGCCAGCACGCGCAGGTGGTTGGCGCCCATGGCGCCGGTGCCGATGACTCCGATTCTCATGTTTTCCCCATCAGGATGATGCCGGCGCGTCGCGCCTTTTCGGCCATGGCGGCCGGGTCGAGCAGCAGCGTTTTTCCCGCCTCGAGCACGAAGGCCGCGGCCCGGGCGGCGGCCAGCACCTCCAGGGTGCGCTCGCCGGCCACGGGCACGTCGAAGCGCATGTCCCGGCCGGGGCGGCTGACCTTGGCCACGACCAGCCCGGGGCCGGACAGCGCCGCGGCGCGCTCGATGGCCCGGTCGGTGCCCTCCATGGCCTCCACCGCCACCACCGCCCGGTTCTTGACGCACACCGTCTGGCCGACGTCCTGGCCGGCCAGGGCCCACGCTTTTTCCCAGGCGAAATCGATGTCGCCGCGCAGGGACCGGCCTGCGCGCAGCCGCGGCGTGTAGCTGCGGGCCGCCACCAGGTGCTCGCGCAGGAAAAAGGAGGAATCGACGATCTCGATCCCTTCCCCGGTCAGGAAATCGGCCAGCGCCGAGAGCAGCGCGGTCGTGCCGCGCTCGCGCACGCCGGCCAGGAAACGCAGCAGCTTGGCGTCGGCCGCCAGGGCCGAGAAGATGGAGGGATGGGGCACGCGGCCGATCATCAGCGCCCGCTCAACGCCGCGGTCCTTGAAATAGCGGATGAGCCCGCCCAGCCGCCCCAGGGGGAACTCGGCAAGCTCGTCGCACTCGTGGGCCAGGGCGGGGTCGGCGGCGCCGCGCACGGCGGCGACCACGGTGCGCCAGCCCTGGCAACGGGCCTGGCGGCAGGTGAGCTCGGGCAGCGGCGGCTCGCCGGCGATGATGCCGATCGTGTCAGTCATCGGCGCGGAAATTCTTGAGGATGCCGCGCTTGGTCCTGGCGATGAACTCGGTGACCACCCGGGCCTCCTCGCTGCCGCCATGCTGTTCGCCGATGCGCTGCACGGCCTGGGTGGTGTTCAAGTCGGAGTGGTAGAGGATGCGGAAGATGTCCTTGACGTTCTCGATGAACTCGCGGCTGAAGCCGGTGCGCATCAGGCCGATGGCGTTGGGGCCGTAGAGGCTGAACGACTCGCGGCTCTGGGCCACCTTGGCGAACGGCACGATGTCCTGGCAGATGACGCTGTAGCCGCCGATGTAGGCGCTGCGGCCGATGCGCACGAACTGGTGGACGGCGCAGAAGCCGCTGAGCACGGCGTGGTCGCCGATCTCCACGTGCCCGGCCAGGGTGGCGTTGTTGCTCAGGATCACGTGGCTGCCGATCTGGCAGTCGTGGGCCACGTGGGCGTAGGCCATGAGGTAATTGTCGTCGCCCAGGCGCGTGCAGCCCCCGCCCTTGACCGTGCCGCGGTTGATGGTGGTGAATTCGCGGATGACGTTGCGGTCGCCGATCTCGACGAATGTCTCCTCGCCCTTGTAGGTGATGTCCTGGGGGTCGGTGCCCAGCGAGGCGAAGGGAAAGACGATGCCCTCGCGGCCGATGCGGGTGTTGCGGTCGATGGTGGCGTGGTGCTTGACCACCGTGTCGGCGCCGATGCGCACGCCCGGGCCGATGACCGCGTAGGCGTCGACGCGCACCCCTGGGCCCAGCTCGGCGCCGGGATCGATGACGGCGGTGGGATGGACGCGCGTTGCCGCAAGCGCGCTCACTGGCCCACCATGCACATCAGCGTGGCCTCGCAGGCCAGCTGCCCGTCCACGGAGGCCTTGCGCTCGATCACGGCGAACTTGCCGCGGTCGCGGACCACCAGCACGTCGAGGTCCAGCCGGTCTCCCGGCACGACGGTCTTCTTGAAGCGGGCCTTTTCGATGCCGGCAAAATAGGCGAACACCCGCTGGCCGACGAAGCGCTGCATCAGCAGCACCGCCCCCAACTGGGCCATGGCCTCGATGACCAGCACCCCCGGCATGACCGGGTTGCCCGGGAAATGGCCCTGGAAAAAATCCTCGTTGCCGGTGACGTTCTTGTAGCCCTGGATGGCCTTGCTGCCGTCGCAGGCGGTCACGCGGTCGACCAGCAGGAACGGGTAGCGGTGGGGCAGGATCTTCTTGATCCCCTCGATGTCCAGAGGCAGGTTCATTTCTTGGCGGCGGCGGCCGTCTGGGCGTCGTAGGCCTTGACCACCTTGTCCGAGATGTCGAAGGCGGGGTCGAAATAGGTGATGCCGGAGGTGTTGAGGTCGAGGACCATGGCGTAGCCGCTCTCCTTGGCCACTTTCTCGATGATCGGCATCAGGTCGGCCTGGATCTTCTCGAACTCCTTCTGCTGGGCGGCCATGCTCTCCTTCTGGGCGTCCTCGGCGAAGCGCTTGAGCTCGGTGCGCTTGTTGGCCAGGTCCTGGCCCTTGCGCTCGCGCGTCTCGGCGTTCAGCGCGGGCGAGAGGACTTCCTTCTCCAGGGCCTCGATCTCCTTTTGCATGGCCTCGTACTTTTTCTGCTTGGACAGCTGCAGCGTCTGCAGGCGGGCGATGGCTTCCTTGCCCTTGACCGAACCCTGCAGGACGGCCTGCGGGTTGATGATGGCGACCTTGAACTCGGCGTAGGCGAAGGCGCTCAGGGCCGCCAGCGCCGCGATCAGCAACAGGTGTTTCTTCATGTTCCTCTCCTTGTATTTGGCTTTCTCAATAGAACGACGGACCGACGGCGAACTTGAAGACGAAATGCGGGTCGCCGCTGTGCAGCACGCGCGGGTTGTAGGCGAAGATCAGGCGGAAGGGGACGTTGAGCATGGGCACGAAGACCTTGAGCTCCAAGCCGGTCGAGGTGTAGACGTCGCGCAGGCGGATGGGCACGCCGGCGTCGTAGGAGTTGCCCATGTCGTAGAAGAAGACGAAGGAGAACTGCTGGGTCAGGGGGATGGCGTACTCCAGGTTGAACAGCAGCGACTTGGTGCCGCCCAGCACGTTGCCGTCCTTGTCGCGCGGGCCGATGGTGTAGATGTCGAAGCCGCGGATCGAGCGCTCGCCGCCCAGGAAGTACTTTTCGTAGAACGGCACGCGGCGGT
>CAYXCX010000151.1:0-5087 GCA_964463405.1 uncultured Clostridia bacterium | reverse complement strand
TGGTCACGGGTCATGAAAGATCGTTGAGTGCGGTTACGGGTCACGCGTCACGCGTTACGCGTCACGATAGTTTGTCAATCCCTTTATTGTTTTGCCGTCTCGATCTTGCCGGTCTTGTAATCGAGCTCCGATCCCAACACGGAATGGGGGATCATGTAGACGCCGACCATCAGCAGCATGGCCAAAACGGTCCACCAGCGGCTCTTTTTCCTCAGGAACAAGGCCGCCAGCCAGATCAGGACCACGAACAGGGTCTTGCTGTCGGTCAGGTCGCGGCCGAGCGGGAAGCCGGTCCAGAAGGCGCCGAAGGCGTATTTTTGCACCAGCGGCCCGAGCAGCAGGCCGCCGGCGGCGGTCACCGCCAGGGTCCAGGGGAGAAGCCGCGGCCAATCCTCCGTCGCCAGCAGCGCTCCCAGGCCGGTGCGGAAGGCCAGCAGCAGGCCGGCGAACATGAACAGCACGTGCAGGAGCAGGGCCCAGGCCGGCACCTCGTCCTTGAAGCGGGCCACGACCGGCTGGCCGTTGTTCAGCCAGAAGCTGCCGGAGGCGGTGAGCGCCTCGACGCGGTAGGCCACCTTGCCGGCGGCGGGCTGCCCCGGGACTTCGCCCTGGAAGGCCCCCTCGCGGGTCCTCATCGTCACCGGCGTCCACTCCTCGCCCTCAAGCAGGGGGAAGCGGCGGTGATGCAAGCGCATGGAGACCAGCCCGTCGCCGGACACGCGCACCGGCAGCGGCCGGTGGCTGGTCCAGCTGCGCAAGAACGTGTAGGTGACCCGGGCGCCGCTTGCCCCCACGGTCTTCTTCAGCGGGTGGGTCGGGCCGCTCAGGCGCTGGTAGACGGCCAGCAGCAGGGTCAACAGCAGGGCCAGCAGCCACAAGGCCAGATTTTTTTTCATGGCTGCATTATAGCCAAGGTAACGCAGAATGCAACTCCGTGACGCGTAACGCGTGACGCGTGACAAGTAACAGCATTTTCCCGATCCTTTCTGCTCCGATCGCTCAACATTAATTGCCAGGCATGGGTTTTCTTCGCTGCCTTGCCCGATTAGTCGTTGATAGCGCTTTACGATAGGACGTCAATGCTCGTTTCGCGTCACGCGTCACGCGTTACGTGTCACGATCGGTCGGAGAGGCACTTGCCAAACTCGGCCATTAATACTAAAATGGCCCTTCGCCCTAAGGAGAATCCCTGATGAAAGGCACTATGCAAGCGCTGCGCAAGATGAAGGCCGGCCCGGGGCTGGAGCTGCAAACGGTTCCCATTCCCGCCTTCAAGAGCGGCGAGGTCCTGATCCGGGTGATCAAGCGCGCCATCTGCGGCACCGACCTGCACATCTACAAGTGGGACGAGTGGTCGCAGGCCCGCATCAAGCCTCCGGTCACCACCGGGCACGAGTTCTACGGCCGGATCGTCGAGACCGGCGCCGACGTCCGCCATTACCGGGCGGGCGAGCTGGTGACCGCCGAGATGCACGTCGTCTGCAACCAGTGCTACCAGTGCCGCACCGGCAACGCCCATCTTTGCGAGAACGTGGTCATCCTGGGCGTCGACGGCGACGGCTGCTTCGCCGATTATCTCGCCGTGCCCGAGAGCAACCTGTGGCGCGTGCCCAAGGGCATTGACCCGGAGTGGGCGGCCATCTACGACCCCTTCGGCAACGCCGTGCACACGGTGATGGCCGGCGCCACCGTGGGCAAGAGCTTCCTGATCCTGGGCGGCGGCCCGATCGGCATCGCCGCCGTGCCGGTGTGCAAGGCGGCCGGCGCCGCGCTGGTCCTGCTCAGCGAGGTGATGCCCTTCCGCCGCGAGCTGGCCAAAAAAATGGGCGCCGACCGGGTCATCGACCCGGCCCAGGAGAACGTGGAGGAGGTCGTGCGCGAGCTGACGGGCGGCCAGGGGGTCGACGCGGTGCTGGAGATGTCGGGCCATCCGGCGGCCATCGCTGAAGGCTTCCGCGCCATCCGCAAGAACGGCCGCTACTCGCTGCTGGGCATCCCGGCCAAGCCCCTCGCCCTGGACCTGGCCCGGGACGTCATCTTCCCCGGCGTCACGGTGCAGGGGATCAACGGCCGGCGCATGTACGGCACCTGGTTCCAGATGGACGCCCTGCTGGTGTCGGGCAAGGTCGACCTGAAGCCGCTGATCACCCACCGCTTCCCCATGGCCCGCTTCCAGGAGGCCTTCGCCGTCGGCCTCTCGGGCAACGCCGGCAAGATCATCCTGGAATAGGCGCGCGCCACCGGCGCCCATGAAGCTGTGTGTCGTCGTCATTTTCGGCCGCGTTGCGCCGGACATCGCCCGCGCGGCGCTGGCGGCCGCCCTGGACAGCCGCGCCCCCTTTCCCTTCGAGGTCATCGCGGTGGACAACGCCGCCGTTGACGCCGAGGCCAAGCTGGGCCCCTTCCGCGGCCGCCTGCGCCTGGTCCGCAACCCGGAGAACGTCGGCTTCGCCCGCGCCAACAACGCGGCGGCGGCCGTCGCCGCCGGCGAATACCTGCTGTTCCTGAACAGCGACACGCGGGTCGACCCCGAGGCCTTCGCCCGCCTGGTGGCCTTCGCCGACCGCCATCCCGCCGCCGGCGCCGTGGGCCCGCTGGTGCTCAACCCCGACGGCAGCTTCCAGGTTTCATCCGGGCGCCCTTTTTCCCTCTTTTCCGAGCTCCTGCAGAAGGCGGCCGCTGCCCGCAGCGCCCGGCGCCGGGACCTGCGGCGCCTGCAGGCCCGCCAGGTCGGCTGGGTGAGCGGCTGCTGCCTCCTCGTCCGCCGCTGCGATTTCCCCGCCGGCCGGGTGTTCGACGAGGACATCTTTTTGTATTTCGAGGACAGCGAGCTGTGCACCCGGCTGCGCCGGGCCGGGAAAAAGGTCTATTTTTTCCCCGGGGCGCGCATCGTCCACCTGGGGGGGGCCAGCGTCAAGTCGATGCCGGCGCGGGCGGCCGTCGAGTACCGCCGCAGCCAGCTGCACGTTTACAAAAAACATTTGCCCGGGTGGCAGTTCCGCGCCTTGAAATTCTACCTGCGGCTGAAGTTCCGCTGGAAATCGCTGCGCAGCCGGGACGCCGAGGAGAGGAGCGCTGCGCAGCAGATTCTGGCGCTGCTGAAGAAAGAGAATGAGCAATCGTGACACGTAACAAGTAACAGCCATAAGCAAAATCGAAAAATTTATCATAACCCATAACGAGAAACAGCCTTGAAGCAAACTATGAAGGGAATGGATTCAAGATTGGATCGGCAAGAATTATTCATTAGTGTTTTTGAATCCTAGTCATCTTTCCTATTTCGCTCTTGATTGGGAATCTGGTTCATGCGTTCTAAAAAGCGCCCCTACTTGTCACGCGTCACGCGTTACGCGTCACGATAGTTTCAGCTATTTTATCCCCATTTCCTCCAGCAATCTCCGGGCCCCGCTGAACTTGTCCAGCGACCAGAGGATGAAGCGGGCGTCGACGCCGATGGAGCGGCTGTAGGACTGGTCCCAGGCGAAGTCGTTGATGGTCGCCTCGTAGACGCGGTCAAAGTTCAGGCCGATCAGCTGGCCGCGGGCGTTGAACACCGGCGAGCCCGAGTTGCCGCCGGTGGTGTCCATGTCGTAGAGCATGGCCACCGGCACGTCCTGCAGCCGCGGGTGGGCGTAGGCGCCGTGGGCGGAGGCGGCGGCCAAATCGATCAGCCGCTGCGGCGCCGAGAAGTCCTCCGCCCCGCGGTGGGCGACCGTCTTCTCCACGATGCCGCGCAGGGTGGTGAAGGGCTGCATCTGGATGGCGTCGGCCGGCGAGTAGGGGCGGACGCGGCCGTAAGTCAGGCGCAGGGTGGAGTTGGCGTCGGGGACGAACTCGGTGCCCTGGAGCTCCCTCTTGGCGTCGACCAGCTGGGCCAGCAGCGGGTCCAGGATCCCCTTGTCGCGCTTCTCGGCCTCCTGCATGCGGCTGTAGTCGGGATAGAGGGCGAAGGCCAGGCGCAGGAATGGGTCGTCCTGGGCCCGCAGCTCCGCTTGCGGCGCCTTGAGCCAGGCGCTGACCACGGCCGGGTCCTTCAGCTTCGTGGCCGCCAGGGCCTTGGCCACGAAGTCGTCCAGCGACTTGCCGGTGTCGCCGTCGGCCAGCAGCGCCTGGACGGCCGGGATGGCCTCGTCGGCCGGCAGGGCGGCGGCCCGGCCCAGCATGTGGCGCAGGACGGCCTTTTCCGCCGGCTCGTGATAGTCGCGCAGGGCCATGGTCATCATGCGCTCGGTGCGCTCGATGTTGCGGTCCATGAACGGCTCCTCGCGCCTGACGTCGGGCTTGGCCCGCTCGTAGGAGGCGACGCAGATGCGGAAGGCGTTGCCCAGCAGGGTGGAGACCCTGCCGCTCACCAGGTTGGCCAGGGTCAGGTCGCGGCGGGCGCGGCGGCGCAGGTCGCCGTAGGCGCTGTCCAGGCGGGCGAACAGGGTGCCGTATTTCCTGGACCGGCCCTTGTCGGCGGCGATGAATTTCTGCAGCTCCGCCTCCTGGCGGCGGCGGCGCTCGGCCAGCCCCAGGTTGCGCAGCCCCTTCAGCTGCCCCTCGCTGCGCTTGACGCCGTTCCACAGCCCCTGCAGCGACGAGGCCAGCTTGATGGCCGTGTCGCGGCTCTCCAGGCTCAGCTTCTCCTTGAGCTCGATGATCCAGCGGCCGAGCTCGATGGCGAAGGGCAGGTAGACCTCTTCCTGGTAGGCCAGGTAGTGCGACGACTTGTGGCGGTGGGTGCTGCCCGGGTAGCCCAGGGCGAAGACGAAGTCGCCCTCGTCCACGCCGGCGGCCGACACCTGGAAGTGCTTTTTGGGGCGGTAGGGGACGTTCTCCGCCGCGTAATCGGCGAACGAGCCGTCGGGGGCCACGTAGGCGCGCATCAGGGCGAAGTCGCCGGTGTGGCGCGGCCAGGCCCAGTTGTCCACCTCGCCGCCGAACTCGCCGATGGCCCGCGGCGGGGCGTAGACCAGGCCGTTGGCGGGCATGAATCCGTAGATGCACCCGCCGCGGACCCAGTGGTTATAGTCCCAGTGCTTGGCCTCAAGGTCGATGAACTCGAACCCGGTCCGCGAGGCGATGAAGTACTTGTCCGTGGCGCG
>CAYXCX010000150.1:0-5136 GCA_964463405.1 uncultured Clostridia bacterium | reverse complement strand
GCGGCGGAGGGTGGCGTAAAAGTCGCCCTGGCCTTCGATGTCGATGCCGCTGGTCGCCTCGTCGAGGAACAGGATGCGCGGGCGGTGCAGCAGGGCGTGGGCCAGCAGGACGCGCTGCAGCTGGCCGCCCGAGAGCTCGCCGATCAGCTTGCCCTTGAACTGCTCCATGCCCACCTCGGCCAGGACGCCGTGGACCGGAAGCTTTTCCGGAGTGCGGCAGGTCAGGGCGATGAACTCCTCCACGGTCAGCGGGAAGGTGGGGTCGAAAGCGAAGCGCTGCGGCACGTAGCCCACCTGGTCCAGGACCTGGCGCAACGGGCGGGAGAACAGGAGGATCTCGCCCTGGTAGGGGACGAGCCCCAGGATGGCCCGAAGCAAGGTGGTCTTGCCCGAGCCGTTGGGGCCGATGACGGCCACCAGCGATTCCTTGGCGATGGTGAAACTGACCCGCTCCAGGGCCGTGGTTGCGCCGAAGCGCACGGTCAGGTCGCGGACTTCCAGGACCGGGGCCATGGTCAGCGGCCCAGGGCCAGGGCGACGGCCCGGGCGTTGCGCCGCAGCAGCTCGGCATAGGAGTCTCCGGGCTGGGTGCCGCCGAGCGGGTCGAGCACGACCGCGCGCAGCCCCAGGTCGCGCAGCAGCGGCTCGAGGCTGTCGAAGGGCAGCTGCGGCTCGGAAAAGACCACCCGGGCCCGCAGCCGGCGCGCCTGCTCGTAGAAGCGCTGCAGGTCGCGCGGCGTCGGCTCGCGGCCGGGCGAGTGCTGGAAGACGGCGGCGATCTCCAGGCCGTAGGCGGCGGCGAAATAGCGCCAGGCGTCGTGAAAGACGATCATCTTCCGCCCGGCCGCGGCCGACAGCGAGGCTTTCAGCTAGGCGTGCAGCTCCCGGTACTCGGCGGCCAGGGCGCGGGCGTTGGCCTGATAAAGCGCGGCGCGGCCCGGGTCGGCCTTGGCCAGGGCGGCGGCGACGGCCGCGGCCATGAGCGCGCCGTTGGCGGCGCTGAGCCAATAGTGGGGATCGGATCCATTCTCCCCGTGCAGGTGGCCGTGGGCGCGGCCGGCATTGCCGAGGCGGGCGATGCCGGCGCCCAGGCCGACGACGCGCGCCGCTGGCAGGCTGGCGGCGACGGGATCGATCCAGTCGTCGATGCCGCCGATCTTGAAGACGATCCTGGCCGGCTGCATCTCGCGCACCCGGGCCGGAGTCGGTTCGTAGGTGTGGGGCGACGCCCCGGAAGGCAGGACCTGGACGACCCGCCAGTGCGGCCCGGCCACGCGGCCCGCGATGTCGGCGACGGGAAAGAGGGTCGCCGCCGCCACGAATTTTTCGGCCCGGCCGCAGGCGGGAAAGAGGGCCGCCAGCAGCAAGGCGATCCGAAAAGGGCGAACGATTCTGCTCACGGCGGGATTCTAGCAGAAACGCCGCATTGAGTAAAACGCCGCGGCCGCGGCGCCGGTTGACCGCGTCCGGCTTTGATGTATAATCGCTCCCTGCCTGAAGGAGGGCCAATGGGAGAAAGCCGGGCGCGCGCCAAGCTGCCGCGCAACGTCAAGGTCGTCGCCGTCACCAGCTTCCTCACCGACATCTCCAGCGAGATGGTGGTCAACACCCTGCCTCTGTTCCTGAAGAACGTGCTGGGGGTCAAGACCGCCCTGATCGGCCTGATCGAGGGAGTGGCCGAGTCGGCCGCCAGCTTCCTGAAGCTGTTCTCCGGCTGGTTTTCCGACCGCCTGGGCCGGCGCAAGCTCCTGGCGGTATTGGGCTACGGCATCTCGGCGCTGTTCAAGCCGCTGTTCTACTTTGCCTCCTCCTGGGGGCTGGTGGCCGCGGCCCGCTGGGGCGACCGCGTCGGCAAGGGTGTGCGCACCGCCCCCCGCGACGCCCTGGTGGCCGACTCGATCCCTGCCGGGCAGCGCGGCCTGGCCTTCGGCTTCCACCGCGCCGCCGACACCGCCGGCGCCTTCCTGGGCCTGGTCATCGCCCTGGCCATCGTCTGGCTCATGCAGCGGGGGAGCGGCGAGCTGCAGGCGGCGACTTTCCGCTTCATCGTGCTGGCCAGCCTGGTTCCGGCGATCCTGGCCGTGGCCGTCCTGGCCCTGGGAGCGAAGGAGGTCAGGCCGGTCGCCGCGGCCGCCGCCCGGCCGCGCTTCGGCTTCCTGTCGCTGGGCAGGGACTTCCGCCGCTTCATCCTCGTCGTCGGCCTCTTCGAACTCGGGAATTCCTCAGACGCCTTCATCATCCTCCGCGCCCAGGAGCGCGGCCTCTCGGTGACCGGCATCCTGGCCATGCTCATCGCCTTCAATTTCGTCTACACCGTCCTCTCCTATCTGGCCGGCAAGCGCTCGGACAGGGTCGGCCGCCGCGGCGTGGTCATGGCCGGCTGGGCGCTCTACGCCCTGATCTATCTCGGCCTGGGATTGGCGCGCGGAGCCGCAGCCATCGTGACGCTGTACGTCCTGTACGGGGCCTACTACGGCCTGACCTACGGCACGGCCAAGGCGCTTGTCGCCGACCTGGTCCCCCCCGAGTCGCGGGGCATGGCCTACGGCACCTACAACGCCGTGCTGGGCTTGTCGGACTTGCCCGCGTCCCTCATCGCCGGCCTGCTGTGGAGCGGCGCGGGCAACTGGCAGGGATTCGGCCCGGCGGCGCCGTTCTATTTCGGGGCGCTGACGGCCCTGCTGGCGCTGGCCCTTTTCGCCTCCTGGCGGCCGGCTTCACGCCCGGAATGATCGCCGCGGCGGCGTTTTCATTTCGCGGCCGATGTGCTATCGTGGGCACGTGAACAGCACGCACGATCGTCTGCCGCCCGCCCGCCTGGAGCTGCGCCTGGCCGGGCTGGAGCCGCGCCGGCGCGGAGCCGCGCCCAGCGCTCCGCCGGCGCCGCCATTACGCGAGTTCCACGTCTCCCGCGAGAGCCGCGACCGCTTCGGCTTCGACCAGGCCCTCTTTTCCCTTTCCGGCAACGTCATCCTGGCCGATTTTTCCGCGGTGCGCGACTTCGCCCAGAAGCTGAACCAGGGGCGCGCGCCTGGCGCCGAGCCGATCCGCGCCGGCGCGCTGAACGCCATGGGGCTGATCGACGAGATCCTGCACCACGTGATCGGCCTGTACGCCGCCCAGGCCCGGCCGGGGGCCATCGGCGAGCTGCGGGCCGAGCTGGAAAAAAAATTGGGGGCCGGAGAGGCGCGGCTTCTCCTTCTCGAGTTCTGCCGCCGCTTTCCGCCGCTCGACGTCTACCGCGGGCGGATGGCCGTCGAGGAATACCTGGCCCCGGCCGCCCAGGGGCCCGACAATCGCCAGGCGGCGCTGGAGGAGCTGCTGCTGCTCTGGCTGGCCAACGCCAACCCGGCTTTCGCCCCGTTCAGCGGGCTTTTCGCCGACGCCGGCCTGGCGGCCGCGACCGCCTACGCCAAGCTGCCCGGGCTGGCCCGCGAGTTTTTCTCGCGCCTGCCCCCCTTCGGCCCCGAGGGACAGAACCTGTTCGACATGCTGCGCAGCCCGGCCCTGGCCTTCCCCGATTCCCTGCCCGGGCAGCTGCGCTACATCCGCGAGAAGTGGGGGCTGCTGCTGGGCGGGTTCCTGGACCGCCTGCTGCTCGGCGGCGACCTGATCCGCGAGGAACAGAAGACGTTCCTGCCCGGCCCGGGGGCGGCGCAGGTTTTCGACGCTGCCCTGGCCGAGCGCCAGGCGCGAGAGGCAGGCGGCGGCGAGGGGGAGCGCTTCACTCCCGACCGCGAGTGGATGCCGCGCCTGGTGCTGCTGGCCAAGACCGTCTACGTCTGGCTCGACCAGCTCAGCCGCGCCTATGGCCGGCCCATCGCCACCCTGGACGCCATCCCCGACGAGGAGCTGGACCGGCTGGCGGGCTGGGGCTTCACCGGCCTGTGGCTGATCGGCGTCTGGGAGCGCAGCCCGGCCTCGCGGCGCATCAAGCAGGCCTGCGGCAACCCCGAGGCCATGGCCTCGGCCTATTCGCTGTTCCGCTACGAGATCGCCGCCGACCTGGGCGGCGAGGCGGCGCTGGACAACCTGCGCGCCCGCGCCTGGGCCCGGGGCATGCGCCTGGCCTCCGACATGGTGCCCAACCACATGGGCATCGATTCGCCTTGGGTGATCGAGCACCCCGAGTGGTTCCTGGCGCTGGACGAAAGCCCATTCCCCTCCTACCGCTTCGACGGCGAGGACCTGTCGAGCGACCCGCGGGTGGGCCTCTACCTGGAGGACCATTATTACGACCGCAGCGACGCCGCCGTGGTCTTCAAGTGGGTCGACCGCCGCAGCGGCCGCGTGCGCTACATCTACCACGGCAACGACGGCACGCGCATGCCCTGGAACGACACGGCGCAGCTGAACTACCTGCGCCCCGACGTGCGCGAGGCGGTCATGCAGGCCATTCTCGACGTGGCGCGCAAGTTCCCCATCGTCCGTTTCGACGCGGCCATGACCCTGACGCGCCGCCACTACCAGCGGCTGTGGTTCCCGCCGCCCGGCGCCGGCGGCGACATCCCCTCCCGCGCCGGCCGGGGCATGACGCCGGAGAAGTTCCAGCGCGTCATGCCCTGGGAGTTCTGGCGCGAGGCGGTCGACCGCATGGCCCGGGAGCATCCCGACACGCTGCTGCTGGCCGAGGCGTTCTGGCTCATGGAATCGTACTTCGTGCGCACGCTGGGCATGCACCGGGTCTACAACAGCGCCTTCATGAATTTTCTCAAGATGGAGGAGAACGCCAAGTTCCGCCAGTCGCTGAAGAACGCCCTGGAGTTCAACCCCGAGATTCTCCGGCGCTACGTCAACTTCATGAACAATCCCGACGAGGACACCGCCTGGGCCCAGTTCGGCGACGGCGACAAGTACTTCGGCGCCTGCACGCTGCTGGCGGCCCTGCCCGGGCTGCCGATGTTCGGCCATGGCCAGGTCGAGGGCTTCCGGGAAAAGTACGGCATGGAGTACCGGCGCGCCTACCTGGACGAGTCGGCGGACGCCGGCCTGGTGGCGCGCCACTAGCGGCAGATCTTTCCGCTGCTGCGCCGCCGCGAGCAGCTGGCCGGGGTGGAGGAGTTCCGCCGCTACGGTTACTTCACGGCCGACGGCCGGGTCGTCGAGAAAATCATCGCCTTCTCCAACGGCAGCGGC
>CAYXCX010000149.1:4370-5148 GCA_964463405.1 uncultured Clostridia bacterium | reverse complement strand
CGAAAACGACGACGATCGCCACGTGGTGCTCAAGCTGGCCACCGGCTACAACGTGGGCATCGACGCCGCCACCGTGGGCGGCATGGAGGAGCTGGGCTACAAGGAGGCGCACTACAAGATTCCGGAGAAGGAGTTCCCCTTCGCCAAGGAAAAGAAGAACGTCAAGCTGCTGGGCACCGGCGGCACCATCGCCTCGCGCCTGGACTACCGCACCGGGGCCGTCATTCCCGCCTTCTCGCCCGGCGAGCTCTATGGCGCCGTCCCCGAGCTGGCCGACATCTGCAACCTCACCACCGAGAAGCTGTTCGCCGTGTTCTCGGAGAACATGGGGCCCGAGCAGTACATCGGCCTGGCCAAGGCCATCGGCGAGGAGATCCGCAACGGCATCGACGGCATCGTCATCGGCCACGGCACCGACACCATGCACCACACCGCCGGCATCCTCTCCTTCATGGTGCAGAACCCGCCCGTGCCCATCGTCATGGTCGGCTCGCAGCGCTCCTCCGACCGGCCGTCGTCCGACGCGGCGCTGAACCTGATGCACGCCGCCAAGACCGCCGCCGAGTCGGACATCGCCGAGGTCATGGTCTGCATGTTCGGCCCCACCTCGGACGAGTATGGCCTCTTGCACCGCGGCACGCGCGTGCGCAAGATGCACTCCTCCTACCGCTCCACCTTCCGCACCATCGGCGACATTCCGCTGGCCATGGTCGACCGCCAGAAGATCACGCCGCTGCGCCAGGACTACAACCGCCGGCGCAGCGACCGCCAGGCGAAG
>CAYXCX010000149.1:0-4360 GCA_964463405.1 uncultured Clostridia bacterium | reverse complement strand
GACATGATCGCCTCCATGGTTGACAACGGCGACCGCCGCCTCGTCACCGCCGGCACCGGGCTGGGCCACGTCAACAAGCCGCTCTACCCGGCCATCGTGCGCGCCGCCGAGAATGGGGTGGCCATCTACATGACCGTGCAGACGCTGTGGGGCTACGTGCACATGTTCGTCTACGACACCGGCCGCGACCTGATGGCCAAGGGCATCGTGCCGGCCGAGAACATGCTGCCCGAGGTGGCCTACGTCAAGCTGGCCTGGGCGCTGGGGCAGTCGACCGACCTGGACGAGGTCAGGCGGCTGATGCTCGCCCCCATCGCCGGCGAGATCACCGAGCGCGAGCCTTACAACGGCTATTTAATCTTTCAGGGCGGCATCCCCGAGGTCGAGGAGTTCATCCGCCGCTTCCACAAATAGCCGGGATGCCGTGAGGCGGGGCAGGGCAGGATGATTTCCGAAAAACGCGGGGCATGCCGCGGCCCGCGCCCGTTGCGCGCCATAGGCGAATCATGATGGTCCGGAAACTGCTGGGGGCCCGCCGCGCGGCCAAGCGCGCCTGGAGCCAGGCGCGGGCGCGCCTGGCGGGCGATCGCTTCTACTGCGCGGCGCTCTCCGGCCTCTCGGACTACAACATCAGCGTCAACTGCGACATGACCGTGTCGTGCAACTGCCAGGATTGCGACTCGCGCAGCGTGATCGGCGACCTGTCCCGCGACTCGCTGGAAGCCATTTTCGCCGGTCCGCGCGCGACGGAGTTCCGCCGGCGCCTGGCCGACGGCCGGTTCGCCATCGATACCTGCCTGGGCTGTTCGGAGCTGCGCCGGGCGCCCAGGGCCGAGGCGGAGCGCCGCGCCGGAGAATTCGCCGTCCCCAGGCGCGGCATCATGGTCGAGAACACGGTGCTGTGCAACCTGCGCTGCGGTTCCTGCGTCCGCAGCGTGCTCATGCAGTGCCGCTCGCGCAAGGCCCTGGAGCTGGATGATATCCGCGCCATCTCCGGCTTGCTCCAGCGGCAGGGCATCGAAACCCTGTACTATTTCAAGTTCGGCGAACCCTTCCTGTCGCCGCGCATCGCGGAGGAGCTGCAAATCATCCGCGGCGCCAACCCCGGGCTCAAGATCGTCATCTCGACCAACGGCGGCGTCCTGGATTCGGACCGCAAGCGCGAGGCGGCGCTCCTGGCCGACCACGTCTTCTTCTCGATCGACGGACCCGACACCGGCACGCTCCGGAAATACCAGGCAGGCGGCTGCTTCGAAACCGCCTACGGGAACATGAAGGACTTGGTCCGCTACCGGGCCGGCCAGCGCCAGTCGCGCCCGGTCATCGAATGGAAGTACGTGCTGTTCAATTGGAACGACCGGCGCCGGATGATCGATCGCGCGCTGGAACTGGCCCGGGAGGCCGGCGTCGACGCGATCTCCTTCTGGCCGACGCGCAGCCCCTGGCGCGGGATTTCCTGGCGCTACCGCCTGCTGCCGCGCTTCAGGAGGCTGGGCGAGGCCAACTGGAAGGGGCGCGAGGTGCGGCTGGCGGCCAATGAAGGCCCCGGTCCGGCCGCGAAGAGTCTGTAGAGTAGGGACGGCAGGCGAAATATTGACTATGGGGCCAGCAGGCTTTGGCGGAAAAGTCAAACCATCGCCTGCCGTCCCCAGCATGCACAACGGCTACTCGATCTTCCAGGGCGGCATCCCCGAGGTTGAAGAGTTCAGCCGCAAGTTCCATAAATGAGTTGCTTGGCTTGGCCGAACCTTGACTTTACTCATTCAAAGGAAATATTCTTTGTGCAACGGGGAGAACGGCGGTCTGGGCCATCGGGTCGCTTTTCACTTCTTTTTTTGGCATCAAGGAGGGACTATGGCAATCAAGGCAAAAACCGGGTGGCAGGTCTTGCTGGTCGCGATCTGGATCAATTTTTCGGGAACCGTCAGGTGGATGCTGTTCGCCAAGCCGAGATTCGATGCCCTTTACAAAGGAAGGGGATTGGAGTTTCCCAATACGCTGACCACAAACATCCTCTGGGTGCTCTGGGGCGTGTTGGCGGCGGTTGTGATCGTTTCCCTGTCCAAGAAATTCACCATATTGCATGCCTTTGTCCTTTCATGGCTTGCCGTATTCGCCATGCACTGGATCGCGCTTTGGAACTCTGCGGTCCTGCCCCTCGGCCTCCTGTGGATCGCCGTTCCCTGGAGCTTGTTCGAATTCTTTATCGCGGCGCTGATCGCAAACAAGCTGCAAGGCCGAGGCGCGGCAAACTAGCGGATCGGAAGCTTGAATACCGGCTTTTTCTGGATTAAGCTTGAATCATATGGGGAGCGGATTCCGCGCCAGTTTTAAGGATGCGGCCATGAAAAGAAATCTCTCCATTTCTCCCTGTGCAACAATAAAAGGAAGGAGATCAGCATGAAGAAAAACATGGGAAGCGTGGATCGCGC
Source organism: uncultured Clostridia bacterium (assembly GCA_964463405.1). Classification (GTDB taxonomy): domain Bacteria; phylum Acidobacteriota; class Aminicenantia; order UBA2199; family UBA2199; genus UBA2199. The sequence goes on along the minus strand of CAYXCX010000149.1, from coordinate 1,928 downwards.
CCTGCGCCTGGTGGCGGCAGTGGCGTTCGTTATTCTGATCGTTCTCAAGGTTTTTTCTGGGACGCTGATGATTGTCCTGGGCATCTTGGCGGCGATGTTCCTGATCACCTCGGCGCTAGGCTTCTGCCCTCTTTATGTGCCCTTGGGAATTTCGACGATCCCCAAGAAAAAAGAGTAGCCTGGGTCCGTTCAGGCCCAATGGGGACGAGTGCCGTCCCCATCGCCCAAATCAGCGTTTTTTCTTCCTTTCCCCGGTTCCCGGCGCCGTGCGGCCGGGACCGAAGTATTTTTCGCTGCGATAGCGCAGCCAGACCCGCAGCACCTGGGGGATCTCTTCTTTTTGCTCGCGCGAAAGGCTCTCGTACAGCTTCATGGCCATGTCGCGGTGGGTGCGGCAGGCGTGATTGCGGTGGGCGTCCCAGTACGAGCGGGCCAGGCGGATCAGGCGGCAGGTCTCCTTGACGGGGTTGACAGAACCACTCCTGGACATGGGGGAATGGTATCATAATTGGGCATTCCTTGCCCGCCTGCCCGAGCCATTGGGGTCGGCGCTTGACTTTGCGGCACCGGCATAATAGGTTGAGCTAAATGAGACGCTGTTTCGTTTCGTTGCTCGTGCTGGCGTTGCTGCCCGGGCTGCTGCTGGCCGGTCAGGGGCTGCGTCTGCCCGGCCCCGGCCCGGCCCCAGAGGAAGCGATCCATTACCGCAGCCGCGTCTGGTCCGACACCAAGCCGGCCATCAACCTCACCCATATCTTCGCCGGCGAAATCAACCGCCGCGGCCGGCCGGTGGGCTTTCATGCCCGCCCCGGCGGCCTCGATCCCCGGGGCAGCGGCATCGCGCGCATCCTGGACAAGCCGAACCGCCTGGGCGTCTACACCGCCAGGGTCTGGATCGGCAGCCGCGGCCGCAGCAAGTTTTCGACCTTCTTCCCCGACCGCCTGACCCGGGCCCAGGTGCTCGCCGCCGTCCTGGCCGCCTTCCACCAGGGGCGGCGCAGCGGAGAAACCTTCCGCGGCCCGTCGGGGCTGGGTTTCACCGTCGAGGGGTATTATCAGCACGGCCGCATCCAGACGGCCTATCCCATCTACGCCCGCTGACAGGAGGCGCATATGGCCATTCTCTTTTTTCGGGACGACAGCGGCGAGCCCAGGGCCAGGACCGGCCGCGAACGCCGCCTGCTGGGCCGCTTCCTGGAGGCCGACATCCAGGGCAGCGTCGCGCTGTGCGACGAGGCGCTGAAGGCGATCGCCGCGGTGGCGAGCGGCCGCGCCCGCTGCCGGCGCCTGGGCGGCAACGCCCACACCGTCACCGTGCACAAGCGCACAGCGCGCATCCGCGCCGAGTCCGGCCGCGGCGGCGAACTGGCGCTGCCCACGGCGGAGCTGAGGCTGGCCCTGCTGGAATGGCGGCTGCTGCTGGGCGGCAAGGCCCGCTAGGCGCGCCAGGAATCAGGGGCGCAGGCCGTACCAGGCCTGAGCGGCCCGGAACGGGTTGTCGCGGCCGCCGGCCAGGGCCGGCTTGGCCGCGCCGTCGGCCCAGTGGCGGCCGAGGGCATAAAGCAGGTCGAGTTCCTGCAGGACGCCGTCGTAGACCCACAGCGGGTGGACATTGTCCCCGGCCTGGTGGTAGGTGAAGCCGATCTTGCCGCGCACCTGGCGGACCTCCTCTTCGCTGCGGTCGAGGAACTTGCCGCCCATGCCCAGCGACATGGCCGGCACGCCGCGGGCGGCGAAGGGGAAGTGGTCGCTGCGAAACGCGCCGCCGCCTTTGTCCACGGAACGGGTCTGCAGCGCGAAGCCCTTGGCGGCGGCGATCCGCTGCACGTCGGCCAGGGCGCTGCCGTATTCCACCGGGAAGGCGGAAAAGGAATCGCGCCTGCCGAAATGGTTCATGCAGTCCTTGTTGATCACCATGGCGATTTTAT
>CAYXCX010000148.1:0-5218 GCA_964463405.1 uncultured Clostridia bacterium | reverse complement strand
TCCACGTGGCCAAGATCGCCGGCCTGCCGCGGCCGGTCATCGAGCGGGCCAAGGACATCCTGCTCAACCTGGAAAAGAAGGAGCTGAACCGGCTGGTCAAGGAGCGTCTCACCGGCCGCATCGAGAAGGCGCCGCCGGCCTCGGCCGCCCTCTTCCCCGAGGACATGGAGCTGAAGGTTTGGGACGAGATCCGCGAGAAGCTGAAGGAGATCGACATCGAGCGCCTGACGCCCCTGGAGGCGCTGAACTTTCTGCAGTCGCTCAAGGCCAAGAGCGACAAGCTGCAGTGAATTCCAGGCCGGCGCCGGCCGGGAAAAATTGATTTCCCCGCCCCCGGCCCCTACAATGGAGCCATGAAGCGCAAGTTCCCCGCCGCCGTGATCCTGGCGCTGCTGGCGGTCGGGCTGTTCAACCTGGTGTCGGTTTGGGGGCCGCAGGCGCTGATCCACGACGACGCGGCCAAGTACCTGTTCGTCGAGCAGGGACGGTTCCCGCTGCGGCTGGTCCGCTGGGGATCGGCCCTCCACGCCGCCAACGAGTGGCTGGCCTGGAACGTCATGGCGCGCTCCAAGGAGCTGGCCCGGCTGCTGTACGTTCTCCTCTGGATGGTTCCGCTGGCCTGGCTCCTGAACCGGCTGTTCGTGAGGCGGCTGGCCATGCCTGTCGAGGCGGCGCTGGCCGCCTGCGCCGTGCCGCTGCTGCTGCCGGCGCAGTGGGTGATCCCGGCGTCCATCAACCTCTCCTACGTGCTGCCCGGCCTGCTGGCCATGACCGCCTGCCTTCACTGCGCGGCCGGCTTCGCCCGGGGAACCGCAAGCTTCCGCAGGCAGGCGATCGCCGCCGCCTTGCTTTACCTGGCGGCCACGCAGCTGATGGACCACTCCCTGTTCTTTTTCCCCCTGCTGCTCTTTTTGCTCTACTTTCCGGGCGCCAGCCGCCGCGGCCGTCCCCTGCTGACGGCGGCGCTGGCCGGCGTTTTTTTGTTCAAGGCGGCCTGGGTCATTCTGGCCCCGCGGCCGGCCGCCGTTCCCGCCGCCATGGCCAAGTCAAGGCTGGCCAACGCCGCTGTCGCCCTTGGAGACATGCTGCCGCTGCCCCTGGCCCTTCGCCGCGGCTGGGCGGCCCTGGCTGCGGTCGCGGCCCTGATCGCCTGCGGCGCCTGGCTGGCGGGTGTTTTCTCCCGCGCGTCCGCCTCGGCGCAGGGCGGCCGGCCGGGTTCGGGCCGGCCCGGCCCGCGCCTGGCCTGGGGCATGATGGCCCTGTGGTTCGCAGGCAACCTGCTGCCCTTCCTGCTGCTGGCCCGCAAAAGCTCTCCGCGCCACACGTTCATCGCCGCCATAGGCCTCGCCGCCCTGCTGGCCATGGCCCTGCAGGCGATCGTCTGCCGCCTGTGGCCGGGCCGGACAAGATGGTTCGCGGCTGCCGCCCTGGCCATCGTGGCGCTGGCCGGCGCCTGGCGCTGGAGCGAAGCGGGCGCGGTGTACCGCGGCCTGAACGCCCGCCAGGCGATGATCCGTTCCCGGCTGCAGGAGGCCCGCCTGCCGGCCGGGTCCCAGGTGGCGGTGTACCTTGCGGGACAGGCCCGGATCTACTGGGGCGACTGGGTGCAGTCGACCGGCCATCTGCATTTCATGCTGCGGCGCCGCGACGTGGGCGGCTGCATCGGCCCCCGCAGCCGCTATGCCGTCCGCTTCGACCCGTTTCGCACGCAGGAACGGCGGTCGCGCCGCTTTTTCCGCGGGTTCTCCCTGCAACGCCCGCTGTTTCTCTTCGTCGAGCACCAGGGGCGGCTGCGCCAGTTTGCCCATTTTCTGCGCTGGGGCGGATGGGACGGGCCCGAGTCCTGGTCGCTGCACTGCGCCGACCGGAGAACCGGAAAGATAACCGAGAAACGGCGCGGACGGGGGACCCGATCCCTGGACCTGGCCCTGCGCGAGCTGGGCAAGAACGGCATCGATCCGCGCGGCGTCGTCTGGCACGCGCCGCTGCCGGCGCTGGTCGCCTCCAGCCCGCCCGGCTGAGCCGAACTCCGGGGCAGGGCCGGCGCTTTTTTTTTCGCGGCGGATGTACTATAATGGGGCGGGCAAAGGCAGGGATGGCCGTATCATCGGCCGTTTCGGTCTGGCTTGCGCCTGCCGGCGCCCGAGGAGAACCGACCGATGCCGCCCGCAGCCGACAACGCCCATGCCGCCAAGCCCCCGGTCTTGGTCACCGGTATCGCCGGCTTCATCGGCTTCCACTTTGCCAGGCGGCTGCTGGCCGAGGGGCAGCCGGTCGTCGGGCTGGACAACCTCAACGATTACTACGACGTGAAGCTGAAGCTCGCCCGCCTAGGCGAACTGGGGCTGGCCGCCGCCGACCTGCAGGGGCTGGAGCGCCGTGGCGGGGCCCGGCTGGAAGCGCCGGGGCTGGTCCTGTACAAGGCCGACCTGCAGGACCGCGAGGCCCTCGCCGCCGCGTTCGACCGCGAGCGGCCCGAGCGGGTGGTGCACCTGGCCGCTCAGGCCGGCGTCCGCTACTCGCTGCAGAACCCCTGGGCCTACGCCGAGAGCAACCTGCTCGGCTTCCTGAACGTCCTGGAGAACTGCCGCCGCCGGCCCGTGCGCCATCTGGTCTTCGCCTCCTCCTCCTCGGTTTACGGCGGCAACGCCGCCCAGCCCTTCTCCACCCGCCACAACGTCGACCACCCCCTGTCGCTCTACGCCGCCAGCAAGAAAGCCAACGAGCTGATGGCCCACAGCTATGCCCATCTCTTCGCCATCCCGGCCACCGGCCTGCGCTTCTTCACCGTCTACGGCCCCTGGGGCCGCCCCGACATGGCGCTGTTTATCTTTACCCGCAAGATCCTGGCCGGCGAGCCCATCGAGGTCTACAACCACGGCGACATGAAGCGCGACTTCACCTATGTCGACGACATCGTCGAGGGCATGCGCCGGGTGCTGGACCGGCCGCCGCGCCCCGACCCGGGCTGGGACGCCGGCCGCTGCGACCCCGCCTCGTCGTCGGCCCCCTACCGCGTCTTCAACATCGGCAACAACCGCCCGGTCGCCCTGCCGCGCTTCATCAGCCTGATCGAACAGAACCTGGGGCGCAAGGCCAAGCAGGCCCTGCTGCCGCTGCAGCCGGGCGACGTGCCCGAGACCAGCGCCGACATCGACGACCTGAGCCGCGAGACGGGCTTCGCCCCGGCCACCCCGGTCGAGGAGGGTGTGGCGCGTTTCGTCGCCTGGTACAGGGAGTTCTATGGCGCGCAATAGCCCGATCGCATCCGAGGTGCGGACATGAAGTTCAAGCGCAACATCCTGTGCGTCGGCGCCGGCTACGTGGGCGGCCCGACCATGGCGGTCATCGCCGCCAAGTGCCCCGACCTGAAGGTCACCGTGGTCGACGTCAACGCCGAGCGCATCCAGGCCTGGAACGGGGAGCGCCTGCCCATCTTCGAGCCCGGGCTGCCGGAGATCGTCAGGCAGGCGCGCGGCCGCAACCTGTTCTTCTCCACCGACATCGCCGCCGGCATCCGCGAGGCCGACATCATCTTCGTGTCCGTCAACACCCCGACCAAGACCTTCGGCCACGGCGCCGGCATGGCCTCCGACCTGCAGCACTGGGAACGGACCGCCCACCAGATCGTGGCCCATTCGGCCGCCCCGGCCGCGGGCAGCCCCGCCCAGACCAAGATCATCGTCGAGAAAAGCACCCTGCCGGTGCGCACGGCCGAGGCCATGGAGCGCATCCTGCACGAGAACCAGAACGGGCTGCGCTTCGAAGTCGTCTCCAACCCCGAGTTCCTGGCCGAGGGGACGGCCGTCCAGGACCTGCTCGAGCCCGACCGCGTGCTGATCGGCTCGCGGCAGAGCGAGGACGGGCGGCGGGCGGCGCAGGAGATCGTCGACATCTTCGCCCGCTGGGTGCCGCGCGAGAGGATCATCACCACCAACCTGTGGTCGGCCGAGCTGTCCAAGCTGGTGGCCAACGCCTTCCTGGCCCAGCGCATCTCCTCGATCAATTCGGTCTCGGCCCTGTGCGAGAAGACCGGCGCCGACGTCGGCGAGATCGCCTACGCGGTGGGCACCGACCGCCGCATCGGCCCGCGCTTCCTCAGCGCCAGCATCGGCTTCGGCGGCTCCTGCTTCAAGAAGGACATCCTGAACCTGGTCTACATCGCGCGCAGCTACGGGCTGAACGAGGTGGCCGATTACTGGCAGGCGGTCGTGGCCATGAACGAGTACCAGCAGGAGCGCTTCGTGCAGGGGATCATCCGCGAGATGTTCCACACCGTGGTGGGCAAGAAGATCGCCCTGCTGGGCTTCGCCTTCAAGGCCGACACCGGCGACACCCGCGAGTCGCCGGCCATCGCCGTCGCCCGCCGGCTGCTCGAGGAGCGGGCGCAGCTGGCCGTCACCGACCCGCAGGCGCTGGAAAACGCCCGCCGCGACCTGGCCGGCTGCGGCGGCGCGGTGAGCTTCGAGCCCGACCCCTACCGCGCCGCCGAGGACGCCCAGGCCCTGGCGCTGATCACCGAATGGCGCGAGTACCGCGAGCTTGACTACGGGAGGATCTTCGCCGCCATGCGCAAGCCGGCCTTCGTCTTTGACGGCCGCAACATCCTCGACCACTCCCGGCTGCACGCCATCGGCTTCAACGTCTTCCCGCTGGGCAAGCCGAGCCTGACCCATTTCGCCTGAGGGCAAGGAGGAACCATGTGCGGCATCATCGGATACTGCGGCGCGCGGGCGGCCAAGCCGATCCTGCTCGACGGCCTGAAGCGCCTGGAGTACCGCGGCTACGACTCGGCCGGCCTGGCTGTCTGCGACGGCGAGCGGCTGAACGTCATCCGCGCCGTGGGCAAAGTGGCCGACCTGGAGCGCAAGGGGCTGGAGCGGCCGCTGCCCGGCCATTGCGGCATCGCCCACACCCGCTGGGCCACCCACGGCCGCCCCTCCGAGGAGAACGCCCACCCCCACGGCGACTGCCACGGCAAGCTGGCCGTCGTGCACAACGGCATCATCGAGAACTACCTGGAGCTGAAGGAGGAGCTGCGCTCCCGCCAGCACGCATTCCGCTCCGAGACCGACAGCGAGGTGATCGCCCACCTGGTCGAGGAGTACTTCGAGGGCGACCTGGAGAAGGCGGTGCGCCGGGCGGTCCTGCGCCTGGAGGGCACCTTCGGCCTGGCCGTGCTGCACGCCGAGGCCCCGGAGCAGTTCGTCGTGGTCCG
>CAYXCX010000147.1:0-5222 GCA_964463405.1 uncultured Clostridia bacterium | reverse complement strand
GTGCTCGTCGGCGTCGCCCTCGCCGGCCGGCGAGCCGATGGTCGCTTCTCCGGCCGGCACGTACACCATGGAAATATTGCCCAGGAACAGTGCTTCCCAGGCCCCCTTGTCGTTGCGCCAGATTTTTTCGGCCTTGCCGCGGATGCGGGCCAGGAACGGCTCCTGCTGCCCGGCGGCGGGCTGGCCCGGAGCGGCGTCGGGCGCCGGAGGCGGGGCGGCCTGCTCGCGCTTGCCGGGATCGGACGCGCCCGTCCCGGGCGCGCCCGGAACCGGCGAAGCCGGGGCCGGCGCCGCCGCGGCGGACGCCTTGGCCAGGATGGCGTCGATCCGCTCCCGGACGTCTCCCAGCTCCTCCTCCTTCTCCTCCAGGATCGCGGCCAGCTCGCGCCCGTGCTCGCCCTGCAGGACGGCGAGCCGCCGGCTCACCTCCTCCTCCCCCTCGGGAAAAACGCGCAGCGCCTCGGCCAGGTAGAGGAAGGCAAACTTGACGTCGCCTTTTTCGTAGTCGGCGTCGGCCCGCTTCAAATAGTCCCTGAACTTGGACTCGCGGCCGGCGGCCTCGACGGCGGCCGCCATGCGGCTGCGCTTTTCGCGGGCCACCAGGTTCCCCGGCTCAAGCTCCAGCGCCTTTTCATAGTGGGCCAGGGCCGCCTGCCGGTCGCCGGCTTCGGCGGCGCGGTCGCCCTCGTCCAGGTGCCAGGAGGCCGTGGCCGCGGGAGCCGGCTGCGGGGGCGGCGCCTCCGGCGCGGAAGGCGCCGGTCGCAGCGGCGCGGCGAAGACGACGTAGCTGGCATCAACGGGATTCAGCCCCTTGCCGGGCTCCACGGTGACCTCGGCGGAGCGCTCCAGCACCTGGCTGACGGTGAAATTGCCGATGTTGAGCGTGTACTCCCCGCCCGGTTCCTTGTAGACCGCCTTGACCATTCCCTTCATGCCCAGGGCCACGCCGTGGGCAGCGCCGCGGTCGATGGTCAGGACCAGGCCGTCGCAGCCGGTGACGGCGGCCCTGGCCTGCTCTACCTCATCGGCGGCGGAAGCCGCGGCCGCGAAGAGCGTCGCGGCGAGCATCAGGGCCAGAACGGCGCAGGCGAACTTTGTCATGGTGCGCTCCTCCATGGCCCAATTGGAACACAACGGGCCGGCGATTGCAACCGGGCCGCGCCCGCCGCCGCCCTTGTTCCTGACCGGCGGGCCGCGTATAATCGGGCCATGGCCGCCGCCAGCGCATGCCCGATCTGCAGCCGCCTCCGCGACGTCGAGACCTCTTTCTACAAAACACTCGCCCCGCAGTTCGACGCACCGCTTTGCGAAGCGGCCGCCCGGCTGGCCGTGCTGCCGGAGCTGGCGGACGGCGACCCCGCCAAGCGCCACCTGCGCCGCTGCCCCGAGTGCGGCACGCTGTACGATTACCTCAGCTACAGCGAGTACCACATGAACGGCAGCGAAGACAGCGAGGAGCTGACGCGCCTGAGCCCGGAGCAGGCGGCCGCCCGCATCGCCGCCCAGGCCCGGCTGCTTGAAGAACTGCGCCGCCACGCCGGCCTCTTGGCGAGCCAGGCGGGAGCGCTGGGCGATCAGGTCGACCGCGCCCCCCTGGGAGACGAAGAACGGCGGCGGGCGCTGGCCGACATGGAACTCGGGCGTAAGGATGCCGAGGCCCTGCGCCGCCGCCTCGAGGAGCGGATCGCCCAGCTGCGCCGCGCCTGCCCGGAGATTTTGGCCGTCTGGGCCGGCGCCCACGCCCGCGTGTGCCGGCGACTGCTGGAGAAACTGCCCGACGGCAGCGAAGACGGAAGAACGGCGCGCTTCGTCGCCGCGTCCACCCTGGAAGCGTGGCAAAAGCTCGCCAGCGGCGGCGAAGACTCGCCGCCCGGCGACTCCCCCTGGCTGCCGGGCTACGAAGAGCTTCTGGACCGGGAACTGCCACCGGCAAAATAGAGGAGGCGTCATGGAATTCACCTGGCCTTGCTTCGCCGAGCCGGAGCCGATCGACGGCAAGCGCTCGTGGACCGCGGCGTTCGACAGCTACGACCAGCGCAACGACAACGGCTACTATGTCGTCACCTTGCTTGAGGCCGGCCGCGAACCGCGGCGCTTCATGGCCCAGGTCGACGTCGGCTGGGCCGGCGACGACTGGGAGACGCCGGCCTTCGCCGCCGGGCTCAAGTCGCGCATCGACTGGGTGGCCCGGCAGGGCCAGGCCAACACCTCCTACACGGGGCCTTTGTAAGCCGGCGGGCCCGGCCCTTTGCCGCGGCCGCGCGGATCTGCTACAATCCCGGCTCGAATCGCCGGCCGCCGCCAGGCGCCGGCAAGGAGATGGATGCCATGAATGCCAAGCAATGGAACAGCCCGCCGCCTCTGGCCATCGACCCCGCCGGCCGCTACCGGGCGCGGATCGAGACCGAGCGCGGCGTGATCGATCTCGACCTGTTTCCCCGCCACGCCCCCAACTCGGTCAACAACTTCGTCTTTCTGGCCCGCCAGGGGTTTTACGACGGCGTCGCCTTCCACCGCGTGATCGCCGGCTTCATGATCCAGGGCGGCGACCCGACCGGCAGCGGCCGCGGCGGCCCCGGCTACCGCTTCGCCGACGAGCTGCGCGGCAACCCGCTGAAGCACGAGACCGGCTCGCTGTCCATGGCCAACGCCGGGCCCGACACCAACGGCAGCCAGTTCTTCATCACCCATGCGCCGCAGCCGCACCTGGACGGCAAGCATACCGTCTTCGGCAAGGTGGTCGCGGGGCAGGAGGTGGTCGACGCCGTCCGCCAGGGCGACCGCATGCTGCGGGTGACGGTCGAGGAGCTTCCCGCCTAGCCCCCGGAAGAAAGGCCCGATTTGCAAAAGCGGCGCCGCCCGGGTATGATGGGGCCATGAGCGAACGGCCGGCCAAGGATGAGTATTACCTGAACATCGCCCGGGTGGTCTCGCAGCGCTCCACCTGCCTCAAGGTCCTGATCGGCGCCATCATCGTCAAGGAGGACCAGATCATCGCCGCCGGCTACGTCGGCGCGCCGCGGCACACGCGCAGCTCGCTGGACCACTGCTTCTGCCTGCGCCGCAAGCTGCAGATCCCCTCGGGCACGCAGTACGAGCTGTGCCGCTCGGTGCACGCCGAGCAGAACGCCATCATCAACGCCGCCCGCGCCGGCGTCAGCCTGCTCGGCGGCGACATGTACGTCTTCGGCATGGAGCGCGAGGGCGGGGCGACCCTCTTCGCCTTCCCCTGCTTCATCTGCAAGAAAATGATCATCAACGCCGGGCTGCAGCGGGTCGTGGTCTCGCAGGCCGCAGGCGCCGCCCCCGGGATTTTCCGCGTCGAGGACTGGGTCGCGGAGTGGCGCGAGCAGGACATCCTGGAGGACAGCGTGCGCTACGGCCGGCCGGGGTGAGCGTGCCCGCCCCGGCGCTGCGCGTCGGCCTCACCGGGCGCATGGCCTCGGGCAAGGGCGAGGCGGTGCGCATCCTGCGCGAGCGCGGCTTCCGCTACGCCTCCCTATCGGACATCGTCCGCCGCGAGGCGTCGCGGCTCCCCGGCGCCGCCAGCCGCTCGCGCATGCAGGACGTCGGCAACCGCCTGCGCGCCGAGGGGGGCGCCGGCGTGCTGGGCCGGCTGGTGCGCGACCAGGTCGAGGCTTCGCCCTGGCCGCGCTGGGTGATCGACGGCATCCGCAACCCGGCCGAGGTGGAGGAGCTGCGCCGCCTGGACGCGTTTTTCCTGATCGCCGTCGACTCGCCGCTGGAGCTCATCCTGCGGCGGATGCGCGCCCGCGGCCGGGCCGGCGACGCCGCCGGCGAGGCCGAACTGCGGGCGGCCCTGGAGCGCGAGTGGGGCCTGGGCGAGCCGGCCGGCGGCCAGCAGGTGGGGCCGACCGTGGCCCTGGCCGACTTCACCGTGGCCAACGACGGCACGCTGGCCGAGCTGCGCGAGCGCCTGGAAGCGGTGCTGGAAAAGATAGGAGCGGCTCATGAGTAAGAAAAGCATGGCGGTCTATCCGGGGTCCTACGACCCGCTGACCAACGGCCACGTCGACATCATCCAGCGCGGCCTGAAGATCTTCGAGCGCATCGTGGTGGCGGTGCTGCGCAACCCGGACAAGACCTACCTCTTCAGCCTGGAGGAGCGCTGCCAGATGCTGCGCGAGGTGTTCCGCGGCTCGGAGCGCATCGAGATCGACCACTTCGAGGGGCTGCTGGTCGACTACGTCAAGCGCCGCGGCGTCTCCACCATCGTCCGCGGCCTGCGGGCCATCTCCGACTTTGAGATCGAGTTCCAGATGGCGCTGATGAACCGCAAGATCGAGCCGCGCATCGAGACCATCTTCTTCGTGCCCTCCGAGTCCTACTCCTTTCTCAGCTCCAAGCTGGTCAAGGAGGTCTACGGGCTGGGCGGCGAGGTGGGCTCGCTGGTGCCGCCCGTCGTCGACTTGAAGCTCAAGGAAAAATTCGGCCGGCCCGGCAAGCCCCTCCCGGCCTAGCCCAGGAACGGCAGCAGGCTGCGCCAGCCGTTGGGCAGCGTCTTGGCGATGTCGTTGAGCACCACGAAGGCCATCAGGGCCAGCAGGAAGGCGAAGCCGGCGTAGAGCAGGACCGTCTTCAGCTTGGCGTTCAGGTCGCGGCGGATGGCCGCCTCCACCAGGAAGATCAGCAGGTGGCCGCCGTCCAGGCCGGGGATGGGAAAGAGGTTGACGATCCCCAGCTGCAGCGAGATGAAGGCCACGAGCATGAAGAAGCTGGACAGGCCGCTTTCCAGGGCCTGCTGCGAAACGCGGGCGATCTCGATGGGGCCGGAGAAGCTCCTGACCGACATCTTGCGCTGGGCGATCTTGCGGAAGGCGTCGAAGGTGAGGCGGATCAGCCGCCCCGCCTCCTGGAAACTGTTGGCGAACGCCGCCAGCGGCCCGAACTGCACCCGCTTCGAGGCGATGCGCACGTTGAAGCCGATGAGGCCGACGCCGTCCTCGGCGGCCGGGGTCAGGCGGACCGACCGGTCCTGGCCGCCGCGGCGGTAATCGAGGCGGATCTCCCTGCCCGGCGCGGCGTGGATGAGGTCGGCCAGCTCGAAGTAGCTGGACACCGGCCGCCCGTCGAGGGCGGTGATGACGTCCCCGGGGCGCAGCCCCGCCTTGGCCGCCGGGTAGCCGGGGGCGACGCGGGCGGTATCGGGCGGCAGCTGCCAGTAGAACCCGGCATAGCCGATCTCGTAGCGCGTGCTGGAG
>CAYXCX010000146.1:0-5360 GCA_964463405.1 uncultured Clostridia bacterium | reverse complement strand
GGCGGCGTCGAGGGCGGCGTCGAGGGCGGCGTCATCGGCGGCGTGCTGGGCGGCGTCGAGGGCGGCCAGCTGATCGAGGGCGCCGACCAGGCGATCCGCATCGCCAGCGTGCAGCGCCCCAAGCTGATCAAGCAGGTCAAGCCCATCTACCCGCAGATCGCCCTGACCGCCCGCATCCAGGGCGTGGTCATCATCGAGGCCATGACCGACATCTACGGCCGCGTGCGCAACGCCCGCGTGGTCGCCGGCCACCCCCTGCTCAACGACGCGGCTATCAGCGCCATCAAGCAGTGGGTCTACGAGCCGTACATCCTGAACGGCATTCCCAAGCCGGTCATCTTCACGGCCACGGTCACGTTTACGCTGCAGAACCAGTAATTCTCACGTGGGCCAGTCCAACGGAAGAATTATTTAATAAAACCAATTTAGGAGGTTTCCTATGTCATGGGATCTAGTTGAAATGTGGCACAGCATGAGTTTCATCCCCCGCGCGGTCGTCTTCACCCTGCTGTTCATGTCGATCTACTGCTTCGCGACCGGCATTGAGAGATGGATCGTGTTCAACAAGGCCAAGAAGCAGTCGCGCGACCTGCTCAAGCTCATCTCCGGCCTGTGGCGCGAAGGCAAGATCGACGAGTCGATCAAGCTCTCCTCGGACAAGCGCTTCAAGAACAGCCACCTGGCCAAGGTGCTGGTCGCCGGCCTGAACGAGATGCAGTTCATGCAGGAAAGCCGCTCCAGCCAGGCGGAAGTGGTCGAGTCGGCCAAGCGGGCCATCGAGCGCGCCACCATCAAGGGCGTGCAGGAGTTCAAGAGAGGCCTCAACGGCCTGGCCACCATCGGCTCCACCGGCCCGTTCGTCGGCCTGTTCGGAACCGTGTTCGGCATCATCACCGCCTTCCAGGGCATGAAGGTCTCCGGCTCGGGCGGCATCGGCGCCGTGGCCGGCGGCATCGCGGAAGCCCTGATCACCACCGGCTTCGGCATCATCGTCGCCGTCGTCGCCGTCTGGTTCTTCAACATCCTGCTGAACCGCGTGGACATCTTCACCGGTGAAATGGCCAACGCCTCCTCGGAGCTGATTGATCATTTTATCAAGCTGAAGTCCAAGTAGAAGGAGACGAGCATGAGCGTCGATGTTGGCGGCTCGAACACTGCGAAGTCAGAGCCAAACGTCGTTCCCCTGTGCGACATCCTGCTGGTGCTGCTGATCATCTTCATGATCGTGACGCCGATGATCCAGAAGGGGGCCAACGTCACCCTGCCCGAGGCCAAATACGTGGCCAGCCAGCCCGATCCCAGCCAGATGTTCACCGTCTACGTCAAGAAAACCGGCGAGGTTTCCCTCGACGAATCCGCGGTGGACGACCTGACCAAGCTGGGCCAGCTGATCCTCGACAAGATGGAGGAGATGCAGCGGACTGAGAAGAAGGTCCTGTTCAAGGCCGACTTGGAAGCCTCCTATGGCAGGGTGGTGGACGTGATGAACGCCATCAAGGAAGCCGGGATCGAAGTCATCGGTCTGGTGACCGAGCAGAAAACGTCCACTTTGGAATAGGGTTTAGAGTTCTCGATCGGGGGAGGAGCGATCCTCCCCCTTTTTTTTCTCCCAAAGCCGAGCGCGGCTAGGGCCTGGCGGCGGGAACGCGCACGCGCACGGCGCCGGGAAGCACGCGCACGAAAAATTCCTCCAGGTCCTCCCCCCCGTATTCGCCGTCGAAATGGAAGGGAATGGGGCCGCTCCGCGAGCGGACGCGCGCCTCGGCCACTTTGAATGTGCGGTAGGCCGGCAGCTTGTCGATGGTGCCGGTGAACAGCCGCTGCACGTTCAGCGACGACTGCAGCCAGTTGAACTTCTTGAGCAGGCACAGGTCCAGCAGCCGGTCGAACGGGGAGGCGTGGGGGGCGATGACCGCCTTGGCGCCGTACTGGCGGAAGTTGGCCAGGGCCAGGAGCAGGACCTCTTCCTCGAAGTCTTCCGTTTCCGAGGAAACCCGCACGTGGTACTGCGGCATCTCCAGGAAGCCGCGCAGGGCGTAATACACGTAGGGCAGGATGCCGCGCGCCCTGGACTGCAGGTTGAAGTTCTTGGAGATCAGCCCGTCCAGCCCCATGCCGGCGACATTGAAGAAGAGGCGGCCATTGATGTCGCCGGCGTCGATGCGCTGGTCGCGGCCCAGAATCAGGGTGTCCAGCGCCCGCAGCCAGGCGAGGGGAATGCCCAAATTGCGCGCCAGGCCGTTGCCCGACCCGCCGGGCAGGATGCCCAGCGTCTTGTCGCGGTCGATCAGGGCTCCGGCCACCGAGTTCACCGTGCCGTCGCCGCCGAAGGCGACGAAGACGTCGAAATGCAGCAACCCCTGGCGCGTGACCTCGCGGGCCTGTTGCGGCGAGCGGGTGACGACCAGCGACACGCTGGCGAAATGGCGGCGCAGCTTCTTCATGACCAGGGCGACGGCGATGTCCTTGGAAATGATGCCCGAAGCGGGGTTGAGGACCAGCAGCACGCGCTCCGAGCTTCGCTTCATGGGCCGGAATCCCCGGCGCCGCGCAGGCGTCCGCCTTGGCTCAGGAAGTCTTCTGGCCGCACTCGGGGCAGAACTTGTCCTGGGGCCGGAGCGGAGAGCCGCAGCGGCCGCAGAAGGATCCCTTGGGCAGCTTCGCGCCGCACTCGGGGCAGAACTTGGCCGCGGCCGGAATATCCTTCCGGCAGGCCGGGCAGGTCCTGGCCGCGGCCGCGGCGGCTTCGCCGGACGGCTTGGCCGAGGCCTGCATGGCCTGGTTGATCATGCCGGGGATCATCATGCCCATGCCGGCGCCCATGCCCATGCCCATGCCCGACGAGGCTTCGCCCCCCTTTTCGGCCGCCTTTTCCATGGCCTTGGCCGCCTTGAACTGGACGAACTTGCCCATGTCGCCCACGGCGCCCATGCCGGCGCGCTCGTCGATCATTTTCTGCACCTCTTCGGGCGGGGTGATGGCGTTGATGACGAAGTCGGCGATCTCCAGGCCGTACTTGGCGACGTCGTCGGCGATGCGCCCCTTGAGCGCGGCGGCCATCTCGTCGAAATGGCGCGGCAGCTCGAACAGGCTGCTGACCGTCTCGCCCAGGAAGTCGTTCAGCCGGCCGACCAGGACGTCGCGCAGGAAGTCCTCGATGTCGCCGGCGGCGTAGACCGCCTGGGTGCCGGCCACCTCGCCGATGAACAGCTGCGGGTTGACCACCTTGAGCGAATACACGCCGAAGGCGCGCAGGCGCACGTAGCCGAGCTCGGCGTCGCGGAAGCCCACCGGTTCCTTGGTGCCCCATTTCAAGTCCAGGAAGGTCTTGAGGTTGACGAAGTAGACCTGGGCCTGGAAGGGGGACTTGAAGCCGAAGGGCAGGGAGAGGAGCCGGGTGAGCAGCGGGATGTTCATCGTCGACAGGGCGTGCCGGCCGGCGCGGAACGTGTCCAGGGCCTTGCCGTCGCGGAAAAAGACGGCGGCCTGGTTCTCCTGGACGATCAGCTGCGCCCCGAGCTTGATGTCGCCCGAGCCCTTTTCGGGGATGCGGTGAGACAGCTCCTTGCCCGTCTGGTCAAAATACTGGAGGATCTCGAGTTTCATGCCTCTTCTCCTGCGGCCAGCCCCTTCAGCAGGGCGGTGCGCCTTGCAAACAGCTCGTCGATCCGCCCCAGCGCCTCGCGCAGGGCGGCCAGGTCTTCGGGAGCGAGCGGGTCGGCCGCCCGCCTCTTGAACTCGGCGGCGAACGACTCGGCGGCTTCGGCTGCCCGCGCGTCCTGCTCGTACACGCGGTCCAGCTCGGCCTCGCGGACCTTGACCAGGTCAAAAAAGCCGCTGTAGCCGCCGTCGGCGTAGCGCAGCTCGCCGATGCTCTTGTCCAGCTCGCGGGCGAAGCGGTCGCACTCGCCGAGCAGCTCGAAGTCCTTGGCGCGGGCGGCGGCCTGGAGCGCCTTGTTCATGCCGCTCTTGACCTTGCGCAGGCGCTGCGCGATGAACTCGCGCTGCAGGCGGTCGGAATCGCGGCGCAGCTCCCGCTCGTAGTATCCCTTGAAGCCGGGGACGCTGTGCAGGATCCGCTCCAGCCAGTTCAGCTGCATCCGGGCCTTGTCCTTGATGTCCATGGTGCCCTCCCGGCAGATTATAGGGAAGCAGGGGGAAAAATGCAACCGCCGGCCCACGCGGCGGCGGCGCGGCGCCCTTGCAAATCGGGGGGCGTTATGTTACGTTGGTCCCATAAGGAGGTTCCCATGAGCGTCAAAGTCGCGATAAACGGATTCGGAAGGATCGGCCGGCTCTTTTTCCGCTCGGCCAGCAAAACTCCGGGCATTGAGATCGTGGCCATCAACGACATCACCGATACCCGCACCCTGTCCCACCTGCTGAAATACGACTCGACCTTCGGCATCTTCGCCGAGGAGGTGGAGCACGGGGACGGCTTTCTGCGCGTCGCCGGGCGGACCGTCAAGGCGACGGCCATCAAGAACCCGGCCGAGCTGCCCTGGAAGGAGCTGGGCGTCGACCTGGTGGTCGAATCGACCGGCCTGTTCACCAAGCGCCCCGAGGCGGAGAAGCACCTGCAGGCCGGAGCCAAAAAGGTCCTGATCTCGGCGCCGGCGACCGACCCCGACGTGACCATCGTCCTGGGGGTCAATGACGGCGATTACGACGGCCGCAAGCACCACATCGTCTCCAACGCCTCCTGCACCACCAACTGCGTGGCGCCGGTGGCCAGGGTGCTGCACGACCATTTCCGCATCCTCAAGGGCAACATGACCACCATCCACGCCTACACCAACGACCAGCGCATCCTGGACCTGCCGCACAAGGACCTGCGCCGGGCGCGGGCCGCCGGCCTGTCCATGATCCCCACCACCACCGGCGCCGCCCGGGCCATCGGCCTGGTCATTCCCGATCTCAAGGGCAAGATCGACGGCACCTCCATCCGCGTCCCCACCCCCGACGTGTCGGCGGTCGACCTGGTGGTGGCGGTGGAAAAGGAGACCACGGTCGAGGAGGTGCGCGCGGCGTTCAGCCAGGCCGCGGCCGGGCCGCTGCGCGGCATCCTGGCCT
The DNA here is from genome assembly GCA_964463405.1 of uncultured Clostridia bacterium. GTDB lineage: Bacteria > Acidobacteriota > Aminicenantia > UBA2199 > UBA2199 > UBA2199. The sequence goes on along the minus strand of CAYXCX010000146.1, from coordinate 287 downwards.
GCTGCAGCGAACCGCTCGTTTCCATCGACTTCAAGGGCAACGAGCACTCGGCCATCGTCGACATGGACAACGTCTTCGTCATCGGCAAGAACATGGTCAAGGTGCTGGCCTGGTACGACAACGAGTGGGGCTATTCCTGCCGCGTGCGCGACCTGATCGTCAAGATGACGGCGGGCTGACATGGCCAAGCGTTTCGTGTCCGCCGTCCCGGTTTCGGGGCGGCTGGTGTTCCTGCGCAACGATTTCAACGTGCCGCTGGACGACGGCGGCGCCATCGGCGACGACAC
>CAYXCX010000145.1:0-5365 GCA_964463405.1 uncultured Clostridia bacterium | reverse complement strand
CTATGTTCTCTGCCACGGCGACAATTCCCTGTACGAAATGCGGGGGGCGGGGCGGCGGCACCGCATCCCCTTCCCCGGCCTGCCGGACCAGCTCGCCTGCCGCGAACAGGACGGCTTGCTGCTGATCGCGGCTCACGACGCCGACGAGCTGCTCCTGTACACTTTCGACACCAGAACGAAGCGCTTTCAGCTCCGGCACCGCGAGCCGTATCCCTACGGCCAGGTCTCGTTTGCCGGCAACAACAGCGCCTTCTTCCTCCGCGGCCAGTTCGGCGACTGCGTCTACGACCTGAGCCGGATCCGCTGGGACCAGCGGGATGGCGGCGCGACGGCCTGGGTCAGCGATTTCCTGTCGGGAAGGGTCTTTATCGTGGACGTAGGGAAATAGGCCCCGAGGCGTTGCGCTCCCTGGCGGCCGGCGCGCGCTCGCCCGGCCTGCGGCCGAGCAGCAGCCAGGAGGCCGCGACGACCAGGGCGAAGGCCAGCCAGTGGACGGCGAACCAGCCCCAATGGCGCGCCTGGAAAGCCCTTAGCCACTCCCACAGCCCCCAGGCGGCAAAGAGCAGCCCCCAGAACCAGAGCTTGAAGAAGAGGACCCAGCAGTCGCGCCCCAACCAGCGTCCAACGGCGCGGTCGGCGACGACGAGGCAGGCGCCGAAGCAGGACAGGACAATGCCGACGTTGTCGGCGCCCGACAGCCCGGGCGGGACGACGGCGACGTACCAGCCGCCGATCGCGGCCCAAAGGCCCAGGGCGGCGAGCAGCGCGGGAATAGAAAGTAGGCTGAGGCGGACGCGCATCGGCATTGGCGGGAAACTCCTCCCCTTTTTCTCCTGAGCTCAGGATAGCGCGGCGCGCGGCCCGGGCGCAATCGGGAAAATCCTGAGCGCTACTTTTTTTCGATGTACAGATGGAAGAAGGTGCGGCCGAAGAATTCGTCGTAAAAAGAAACGAATTCGTCATGGGAGTAGCCCAGGCCGACCAGGCGCTTGCGGATGAACTTCTGGTGGATGCCGCGGCTGCGGGTGATGTCGCGCGAGGCCAGGCGGTAATGGATCTCCGCCTGCTGCGGCTGGAACAGCTTCAGCACCGGCCACATGACGTGGACCAGCGATTCGCGCTCGAACACCCACATGCTGGGGTGGATGTAGGCGCAGAACTCGACGAAATTTTTCGTCTGGCCGATGGGATTGGGGGTGACGTGCATGGCGATGTAGCCGGTGCCGCCGGTCAGGAAGACGCCGGTGTAGCCCGGCGGGTCGAAATCGTGGTCGAAGACGAAGGGCGTGTCGGTGGAGAGCAGCACGTCGTCGAAGCAGTCCTCCAGCTGGTAGAGGGCTTCGTCCTCGCGCACGCGCGGGTTGCACAGCGAGTTGACGAATTTCTGGTCGCAGTCGTAGAAGGCGCAGGCCAGGTATTCCTCCTGCTGCGAGTTGACCATGAGCTTGAGCTTGCGGTCGCTGCGCGCCAGCTTCAGCGAGTGCTGCGAATAGCGCTCGATGACCTCGCGGCGCAGGTGCTGCACCATCTTGGACATGTCGCGGCGGTACAGGTGGGCGATGAACATCCTGCCCTCGGGCAGGTCGATGGGGGCCTGGATGTCGATGACGTAGCGCGAGTAGCAGTCGGTCGGGGCCTTGAAGCACTGCCTGCGCAGCGATTCGCGGTCGGAGATCTTCAGCCCCTTGAGCAGCGGCGTGGGGGCGAAATAGATGAAGGACACCAGCTCGGGGTAATCGCACAGGTCGAGGAAGGTGCTGAGCACCTTCGGGCTCAGCGAATCGCCGCAGGTGTTGACCTCCATGGAGGCCATCTCGAACACCTTCTTGCCCTGGACCTGCTTTTCCCAGAAGTAGCTGGCGTGCGACTCCTCGATGGCCAGGGACATCTCCACCTGGCTGATTTCCAGGTCGCGCTCCGGGCTGTAGCGGTCCATGACCTGGACGCGGGGCTGCATGTTGGGCTTGCCGATCAGGTTGGCCCCCGAGGCCTTGATCACCGACCAGACCTCGTCGTCGCTGAGCACGTGCAGGGCGATGCCCTCGCTGTTGTAGGCGTGGATGACGGTGGCGGTGGGCGCCGGCTCGAAGGCTTCAGGGACGGTAAAGGCCATGCGGTCCTCCTGGGGGGTGACGATATGCGGACGGAGAACTGGCGGCGGCCGGCAGGCGGCGAACCGCCGCATGAGCGCTGCGGCGGCTGCAGCCCCTGGCGCCAGCCATGTTCCTTTTCAAAGGCCCTTGTTCACCTCGCCGGCAAATTCGCGCGGGCTGAATTGTAAGGCGAACGGCGGCGCGTGTCAATCGGCGAACGCCTTGGGCCATTCCTTCTTGACGGCCTCGAGCAGCGGGCCCAGGAACAGGCACAAACGGATGTCGCGCAGTTGCGACATGGGGTTGGCGGCGAAGAATTCGTGCGGTGCCCGCAGGTAGGCGCGGGCGCAGACGGCGGCCGGCACCATGAACAGGCCCGAGCTGACGGCCGGAAAGGACAGCGAGCGCCAGCGCCGCTCCTCGGCCAGGTCAAAGGCGGCGCGCAGAGCCTTCGCCAGCTTGCGCTCCTCGTCGCCCTCGCCCATCTTGGGGCCCACGGCGTGGATGACGCCGCGAAAGGGCAGGTCGCCGGGCTTGCTGACCACGGCGTGGCCGCTGGCGATGCGCCCGCCGCGGGCGATGATCTCGCGGCAATCGGCCAGCAGCTCGCTGCCGGCGGCCTCGGCAATGGCCGCCGCCACGCCGCCGCCGTGGGCCAGCATGCCGTTGGCGGCGTTGACGATGCACTGCACCGGCTCGCACAGGATGTCGTTGACCACCACGGCGAACGTCTGGCCGCCGCGGAAGGTTTTCTTTTCGATGATCGTTCCCGCCATGGTTCTCTCCCGGCCGCATTCTACCAGACGCCGCCTTTCATTTGCAACGGCCTGGCGAAATTCCTGATCTTTGACTTGGCCGCGGCTTTCGCCTAGAATGGGCGCGCGGAGGAAGCCATGAAGCCTTTCCTGATGACGCTGACCCTGCTGCTGCTGGCGTTGCCCGGCGGCGGCGAGTCTTACCGCTGGGTCAAGGGCAACACCCATGCCCATACCCGCAACTCCGACGGCGACGAGATGGCGCGGCGGGTGATGCGCTGGTACCAGGACTACAACTACCAGTTCCTGGTCGTCAGCGACCATGACCTCGTCACCGACGTCACCTACCTGGACTCGGACAGGAACGACGACTTCATCCTCATTCCCGGCCAGGAGATCACCCGTTCGCTGGGCAAGCTGCGCATCCACGTCAACGCCCTGAACCCCACGCGGCCGCTGGCCGTTGCGGCCGTGGGCGCCACCGCGGCCGAGACCCTGCAGAACTCGGTGGACGCCGCGCGCGCCGCCGGCGCCGTCCCCCAGATCAACCATCCCAACTGGCGCTGGTCGCTGGCTTTCGCGGACCTGCAGGGGCTGCGCGGCGTCCGGCTGTTCGAGCTGCTGAACGTCAACCGCGACTCCAACAACTTCGCCGCCGGCGGCCGTCCGGGCACCGAGGAGCTGTGGGACGCCCTGCTGGGGCTGGGACTCCCCTATTACGGAGTGGCCAGCGACGACACACACAACTACCACGGCGACTTCATTCCCGACGTGTCCCATCCCGGCAAGGGCTGGGTGATGGTGCGCGTCCGCGAACTCAGCGCCGGCGCCGTCTGCGCCGCCCTGGAGCAGGGCGACTTCTACGCCAGCACCGGCGTCGAGCTGGCCGACGTGGCGGTCAGCGCCGGGGAATACCGGCTGGAAATCAAGCCCCTGAACGACACGGCCTACACGACCCGTTTCATCGGCCGCGGCGGGGCGGTCCTCCAGGAGGACTTTGGGCTCTCCCCGGCGTACCGCTTCAAGGGAGACGAACTCTACGTGCGCGCCAAGGTCCTCTCCTCGGTCGGCGAGCTGGCCTTCTGCCAGCCGGTCTTCGTCAAGAAATAGCGGCGAGCTCGGCCACGGCGCTTTCCATTTCGCGGGCGCGGTTCTCCATGTCGGCCACCAGGCGGAATTGCACCCGCGCCCGCTGCAGGTTGTGGCCCGGGCGCTCGACGCGGAAGTAGCGGTCGCCGTCGAGGTGGTCGCTCAGGAAGCGCAGGCCGACCATGAACGTCATCATTTGCGCCGAGAAGGCCAGATGGTCGGTCTCGGCCGGCGCCAGGCTGCCGCGCAGCTCGCCCAGGTAGCCGGCGGCGAATTCGCGGAAGACGGCCATGTTCAGGCGGACGCGGCGCGGGTCGGTTTCATCCTCGCGGCCGGTGTTGGCCGCCGAACGGATGGCGTCGCCGAAGTCATAGAGCACGGTGCCGGGCATGACCGTGTCCAGGTCAATGACGCACAGCCCGCGGCCTTGCGCGTCGATCAGCACGTTGTTGAACTTGGTGTCGTTGTGGCTGACGCGCAGGGGCAGGCCGCTGCGCCACGCCGCTTGCATGGTCGCGAGCATCTCCTCGCCGCGGGCACGGACGAAGTCGATTTCCGCCCCGGCGCCGCGGCGCCGGCGCAGCCGGTCTGCCGCCAGCGCCGCCCGGAAATCCTCCAGGCGCCGGCCGATGTCGTGGAAACGGGGGATGGTCTCGCAAAGCGGCGGCCCGGGCAGGTCGGCCAGGAGCGCCAGGAAGCGGCCGAACTGCCGCCCCGCCTCGCGGGCCAGGGCCGGACGGCCGGGCCGGGCGCCGCGCTCGCGATGGCCGATGAACAGGAAGCAGCGCCAATACTCGCCCCGTTCGTCCTGATGAAAACTGCGGCCGTCGCGGGCGGGGACGACGGTCAGCACTTCGCGGCCGGGGTCGCTGTCGACAACGGCGGCCAGCCTGTTGCGCAGGTGCCCGGTGACGCGCACGATGTTGGCCATCATGGCCGGGATGTCGGTGAAAATGCGGCGGTTGACGCGCTGCAGGATGTAGCCGTCATGGCCGCGGCCTGCCGCGCGCACGCGGAAGGTGTCGTGGATGTGGCCGGCGCCATAGCGCTCGACCGCCGCCGGCCGGACGGGGGCGTCAAAAAAGGAAAAGGCGGCAACCGGGCCGCTGGAGGAGTGTCGGCTGGGGCTCATGGCTGCCGCTATTATACGGAGGGCGGCGGATATTGACAAGCGCAAACAATTGTGCTATTTTTTCTCTTCAATGGCCCCTTAGCTCAATTGGCAGAGCAATTGACTCTTAATCAATAGGTTGAAGGTTCGATTCCTTCAGGGGTCATTTGAAAGCACCTTTCGATCTCACCCACGACACCAATATTTTCGCAAAATATTTCCCAAACTTATTCAGCACCTTGAAGGGACGACGGTCCATCAAGGTTCCACGTACCATGTACCATGTGCCACGAAAAAAACACTCATTTATAAATGAC
>CAYXCX010000144.1:0-5377 GCA_964463405.1 uncultured Clostridia bacterium | reverse complement strand
TCTTTTTGAGCTTGTCGGGATAATACTTGACGCTGCGGTAATCGCTGACGGCGGCGGCCATGACCACGACCTCGGCCCCGGCGAAGCGGCCGATCATGGCGGCGCGCATCTCCTGGGCGCTCTCCACGGGCACGATCTCCACCCCCTCGGGCAGAAAGGCCGTGGGTCCGGTGACGAAGGTGACCGGGCCCAGGTTGCGGCGGCGGGCTTCCGCGGCCAGGTGAAAACCGGTCTTGCCCGAGGAGCGGTTGGACAGGAAGCGCACCGGGTCGATGGGCTCGACGGTGGGCCCGGAGGCGATGAGGATGCGGTCAAACACGGCGCCGGCCGAGGCAGTAATCGTAGAGGGCCGCGGGCTCGGGCAGGCGCCCGCGCCCGCTTTCCAGGTTGGCCAGCGGCCCTTCGTCCGCCTCGACGATCTCGACGCGGCGCGAGCGCAGCCGGGCCAGGTTTTCGGCGACGGCGGGATTTTCCAGCATGTGCGAGTTCATGGCCGGGGCCACGACCACGCGCCTGAAGAAGGCGCAGCACACCGTCGACAGCAGGTCGTCGGCGATGCCGTTGGCCATCTTGCCGATGATGTCGGCCGAGGCCGGGGCCACCAGCAGCAGCTCGCAGTCCCGCGCCAGGTTGACGTGCAGCAGCGGGTCCTGGCCCGGGGCGAACAGCTCGCTGAACACCCGCCCCGGGGCGAACGTTTCGAAGCTGAGCGGGGCGACGAAATGCGTGGCCGCGCGGGTCATGACCACCGTCGCCTCGTGGCCGTTCTTCTGGAAGAGGCGCAGGAGGTCCAGCGCCTTGTAGGCGGCGATCGAGCCGCTGATTCCCAGCACCAGCTTCATCCCGCCCCCCGCAGCAGCCTCTGCACGAGCCCGCCGCTCTGGGCCGTGCGCAGGCGCAATGCCACCAGCAGGCAGCGCAGCTGGGCCAGGGCCGCCTCCAGGTCGTCGTTGACCAGCAGGTAGTCGTAGCGGCGGTAGGCGCGCAGCTCCTTCAGGGCGGCGGCCAGCCGCCGGCGCGCCTCAGGGTCGATCCGCTGCTGGCGCCGGCGCAGGCGGCGCTGGAGCGCCGCCAGGGTGGGCGGGACGACGAACAGGCCCACGGCCTCGGGAAACTGGCGCTGGATGCTGCGCGCCCCCTGGACGTCGACGTCCAGCACCAGCGTCCGCCCGCCCGCCGACTTGGCGCGGATCTCGCGCCAGCTCGTTCCGTAGCGCTGGCCGTGGACCCGGGCCCATTCGGCGAAGCGCCCTTCGCGCGCCATGCGCGCGAAGCGCTCCTCGCCGACGAAAAAGTAGTCGCGGCCGTCGACCTCGCCCGGGCGCGGCGCCCGGGTCGTGTGTGACACCGAGAAGCGCAGCTCGGGACTCTCGGCCAGCAGCCTGGCGATGAGCGTGGACTTGCCGCAGCCCGAGGGGCCGGAGACGATGAGGATGCGGCGCGCGGCCATGGCTACTCGACGTTCTGCGCCTGCTGGCGGATCTTTTCGATCTCGCGGCGGATCAGCAGGATCAGCTGCTGGATCTCCAGCGAGTCGGTCTTGGCGGCGATGGTGTGGGTCTCGCGCTGCATCTCCTGGATGAGGAAATCGGCCTCCTTGCCCTTGGCCGCCGGCTGGCGGGCGGGCAGCAGGCGGCGCAGGCGCCGGGCGTGGGTCTGCAGGCGGTTGACCTCCTCGGCGATGGCCGCCTTGTCGGCGGCGATGGCCGCCTCCTGGGCGACGCGCCGCTCGTCGACCGGCAGGTCGCCGAGCAAACGGGCGATGCGCTGGCGGTAGCGGCGCACGGCGTCCCGCTCGCACTCCTTCTCGCGGGCGCGCAGGGCGCGGATGTGGCCGTCGATCAGCGCCAGCGAGGCCAGCAGGTCGCGGCGTATGCTCAAGCCCTCACGGCGCCGGCTCTCCAGAAAGGCGGAGAAGACGGCGGCGACGGCCCGGCGCAGCGCCGCCTGCCCGCGCGGGCCGATGCGCTCCGGGTCGAAGTCCAAGCGGAAGAGGGCGGGCATCTTGAGCAGGGAGTCGAGCGGCGCCGCGGCGGCGAATCTCTCCTGCAGCGGCGCCAGGCGGCGCAGCACCTCCTCGAGCAGGGGGGCGTTCAGCTGGATGCGCCATTGGCCGGCTCCCTCGGGAAACAGGTCGATGACGACCTCCACCTTGCCCCGCTGCAGCCGCCCCTTGAGCAGGTCGCGGACGTGCTTCTCGCTGGCGGCGGTGACGCCGCTGCCGCGCAGGCTGGTCTCCAGGTAGCGGTTGTTGTAGGACTTGAAGGAGACGAACAGGGAAAAATCCTTAAAGTTATAGCGCCCCTGGGCGAATCCGGTCATGCTCTGCATGGCTCACATTATAATATCCATCTCCGGGAATTGCAAATTGTAGGGCGAATAGTAGAGGCGGCGCTTCTTGAGTAGCTCGCGGTGGTCGCCGCTCTCCTTGATCTCGCCGCGCTCGACGACCAGGATGCGGTCGGCCTCGATGATGGTGGAGAGGCGGTGGGCGATGATGAAGGTGGTGCGCTGCTTCATCACCTCGGCCATGGCCTCCTGGATCAGCTTCTCCGACTCGGAATCGAGCGAGGAGGTGGCCTCGTCGAAGATCAGGATCGGCGGCTGCTTGAGCACGGCGCGGGCGATGGAGATGCGCTGGCGCTGGCCGTTGGACAGGAAGATGCCGCGCTCGCCGACCACAGTGTCGTAGCCCAGCGGCAGCTCGGAGATGAAGCCGTCGGCACGGGCCACGGCGGCGGCGCGGCGCACGTCGTCCAGGGCGTAGCGCCGGCGGCCGTAGGCGATGTTGTTCAGGACGGTGTCGTTGAACAGGAACACGTCCTGGGTGACCAGGCCGATGTGCTCGCGCAGCGACTTCAGAGTGATGGCGCGGATGTCGCGGCCGTCGATGAGCACCTCGCCGCGCTCGGGCTCGTAGAAGCGCAGCAGCAGGTTCATCAGGGTGGTCTTGCCCGAGCCGCTGGCCCCGACCAGGGCCACCACCTCGTTGGGCCGGGCGTGGAACGAGACGTTCTTCAGCACCGGCGTGCCGGTCTGGTAGGAGAACTGGACGTTCTGGAACTCCACCTCGCCGCGCACGCCCTTGATCTCCACCGCCGCCGCCCGGTCGCGGATGGGGTTGGCGGCCAGGATGATCTGCCGCACGCGCTCCCAGCCCGCCCGGCCCTGCTGGTAGTCGTTGTGGGCCAGGGCCAGGCGCTTGATCGGGGCGTACATCAGGAACAGCGCCGTCAGGAAAGAGGTGAACTGCCCGGGCGAGAGGCTGCCCTGCGAGATGCGGTGCATGCCCACGGTGAACAGGCCGGCCGCCACCAGGCCGCCGATGACGTCCATGACCGGCGCCGCCAGGGAATAGGCCAGGGCGATCTTGGCGTTGATGCGGAAGTGCTTCTGGTTGAGCTGGCGGAAGCGCTGGATCTCGAACTCCTCCATGTTGTAGGCCTTGACGATCTTGTTGCCCGCGGCCGACTCGCTCATGAAGTTGCCGAGGTCGCCGATGGTCTCCTGCGACTGCAAGCCGCGCTTCTTCACCTTGCGGCCGAAATAGGCCAGCGGCAGCGCCGCCACCGGGATCAGCGCCAGCGACATGGTGGCCATGCCCCAGTCCTGGTAGAAGATCCAGGCCAGGAGCAGGGCCAGGGTCAGCGTCTCGCGGATGTAGACCGACAGGGTCTCGGCCACGGCCAGCTTGATCTTTTCGATGTCATTGGAAATGCGCGACACCAGGTCGCCGGTGCGCGCCTTGCTCAGGAAGTCGACCGACTGGTAGACCAGGCTGCGGTACAGCTTGTCGCGGATGTTGCGCACCACCTTCAGCCCCAGCGTCTTCATCGAGTAGAGGGACAGGAACGAAAAGACTCCCTGGCCCAGGAAGGCGAGGAACAGCAGCTGGGGAAGGATCAGCACCAGCTGGTTCTCCCGGACGCCCAGGGTGCGCATGATCAGGTTGCGGACGAACTGGCTCTTTTCCGCCAGCTTGCCGCCCCCCTGGATGAACAGCTCGTCGATGACCGGCTGGATGATGGCGGCGAAGAAGGCGGTGAAGACGGCGACCATGGCCAGAAAGCCCAGGGCCAGCAGGAAGCGCTTCAGGAAGGGCCGGAAATACGAATAGAGGGAGACCTCTTCCCGCATGACCCGCCCTAACCCTTGCGCTCCGCTCCGGAGGCGGCCTCGCCGGCGCGCCGGCGGCGTCCGAAGGCCAGGAAGAAGAGCGGCGAGACCATGTAGGCGAAGGTCAGCAGCGGAACGGTCGTGTCGGGGAAGATGACCAGGCAGGCGACGATCAGGGCCAGCAGGAACAGCATGCGCAGGTTGTCCTTGACCACGAACATCTTGACTGTCCGGTAGCGGATGTTGGAGATCATCAGCAGCGAAACCGCGGCCACGTAGAAGGCGAACAGCAGGGTGCCCAGGCCGCCCGGCAGCGGCCGGCCGTCGTGGAGCAGCACCAGCGAGCAGACGGCCAGGGAGCCGAGGGGGATGGGCAGGCCGACGAAGACGTTGGCCGGCACGGCCTGGGCTTCCTTGAACACGTTGAAGCGGGCCAGGCGGATCAGGCCGGCGCTCAGGAAGACGAAGGCCACGATCAGCCCTGACTGGGTAAAGCTGCTCTGGAAGCCCCATTTCAGGGCCAGCATGGAGGTGACCAGGCCGAAGGTGACGGCGTCGACCAGCGAGTCGAGCTGCACGCCAAAGTTGGATTCGGTCTTGGTCAGGCGGGCGATGGTGCCGTCGAAGCCGTCCATGACCACGCTGGCGGTGAGGAAATACACCGCCAGCTTGAAGTTGGGATGGGCGCCGACGATGCGGATCAGCGCCTGGTAGCCCAGGAACAGATTGAGCAGGGTGAACACCGAGGGCAGGAACGAGATGTTGATCAAGGAGGGGAGGCGGGCCTTGCGCGCCCGCTTTTTTCTGGGCTTTCTCGGGGCCGTGCGGCGGTTGGCGGGTTCCAGCGCTTGTTCTTCGGCCATGTCAGCCCTGCTGGCGGCGGAAGGCGTGGATGCGCTTCTGCATGGCGTCCTTCAGCCGCCGCTTCTCCTTCTTGAGGATCTTTTCGGCGAGGCGCTCCTCGTCGCTCTTCTGCCGGTTCGCCAGCGAGCCGCGCAACTGCTCCTCCAGCTCCTGGTGCTTCACGAACAGCATCTTGAACTCGCTGTCGCGCTCCAGCAGGATCTCCTTAATCTTTTGTTCCTGCATCCTTGCCCGCCTTGGACTTGTTTTCCTTGTGGTTGCGGCAGTACTTCAGGTAGGACTGAAGGTTGCGGTCCTTGCCGATGATCGACATGGTGGTGATGATCGACTCGATGAAGCTTTCGTCCAGCACGTTGGTGACGATGTAGTCCAGGCCCTTGGCGACCGCCAGGGCGAC
>CAYXCX010000143.1:3461-5401 GCA_964463405.1 uncultured Clostridia bacterium | reverse complement strand
GGTGGCCGACTGGGCGTAGCCGCAGGCCGACTCGGTGGCGTTGCTGAACAGGACCAGCTTGGGCTCGCGGTAGCGTTCGCGGGCTTCCTGGAAGATCTTGTTCCAGACGTCCTCGGTGTCGGCCAGGATCACGCCGACGAACTCGCCGAGTTCGCGGTCCTGCTCGCTCAGGGCCTGGGTCTGCTCCTGCCCGGCCGGCGGCGCCGGCTGCATGTTCTGCATGACCTCCTCGGGATTGCCCCCCAGCAGCATGACGATCACGGCCAGGGCGATGGCGCCCAGGCCGCCGCCCACCGCCACCTGCCGCCCGCTCAGGCCGCGGCGATCCTCGACGTTGTCGCTAGTCCTTCTTCCTTTCCAGCGCATGGCATGTCTCCTTGTGTGAAATGGCGCCCATGATGGAACAATTCCGCCATGGTGTCAACCCCGAGCCGCGGGGCAGAAAGCATCAAGCGCGCAACAGCCAGCGGCTGGCCAGCGCCGCGCCGGCGCTGACCGTCCCGCCCAGCGCCGCCCCCCAGGCCAGGTCGACGACGGTCACCAGCAGCGGCCAGTCCCGCAGCGTGGCCAGGTTGGTCAGGTCGTAGGTGGCATAGGCGATCAGCCCGAAGAGCGCCCCCTGCCACAGGGCCTGCCCGGCGCCGCCGGCGCGCAAGGCCGGCACGATGACAAAAAACTGCAGCCCGGCGATGAACAGCAGGTAAAAGAGGATGGCCGCCGGCCAGTTGACCGTAGGGCTCAACAGGCCGCCCAGCTGGCGGCGGTAAAAGCCCTTGGCCACCAGCCCCAGCCAGACCATGTCGATCAGAAAGAATATGGCCAGGGTGACCAGATACATCAGTATGATCTGCTTAAATGACATGAATGCTTCACTCCCTTGGGATCGGAGGGACGGTCGCTTCAACGGCGGCAGGCCGCCGCAGCGGCCTGCCGCCTGCGGATGGTCTGTCGCTACTTGCCCAGGGCCTTCTTGATGACGCCGATGATGGCCATCAGCACGCCGCCGCCCACGCCGCCCCCGAGCACGCTGGAAATGATGCCGCTCAGGTCGCCGCTGCCGGCGGCAGGGGCCATGCCCAGCATGCCCAGCAGCTGGCCGCCGAGGCCGCCGCCCAGGATGCCGACGATGGAGTTGCCGATGGTGCCCAGCGAGAGCTTCTTCATCAGGGAAGAGCTGGTGTTTGGCAACGGTGAGCTTTGCCGGCGCCGTTGCCGCCCAGGGCGCCGCTGGCCAGCTGGATGACTAGATGCAACATGGGGCCCCTCCTGAATTTATTTGTTATTATAATGCGCCCAGGAGAAAATAAATGCAAGGCTTGGGATATAAAGAGAACTCTTTGTGTCAGTGTCTGTGTCCGTATCAGAAAAAAACTCAACGATATGCTTCTGGTGATTGGTAAGTAGTGATTCGTGATTGGAACGGCACAGGCTAACCAATGACTTGGCGTAAGGCAAAGGGCTTAGGCAAAACGCCCGAAATCTTTGAGATGTAAAGAGAGTTCGTTGATTGCTGTTCCTAACACTAACACTAACACTACCACTGGGAGATCGTTTGTTATTCTTTCGTGGCTCGGCGCCCTTCTGCGATTGATTTCCCTGGGCGATTGTGCTACGTTCCCCTTGGAGACGACGGCCATATGGGCGATCCCTACGAAGAAACGATCTTTGACCGCAAGCTGATCCCCATCGCCAGCCGCGAGGCCAAGGGCGAGCAGGCGATCGTGCTGACCGTGATCGCCGGCAGCGAGGTCGATTTCGGGCGCCACTTTGTCCTGCAGCGCCAGCGCAGCGGCGTGGGCCGCGAGAAGATCAACGACATCGCCCTCAGCGACGGCAAGGTCAGCAAGGCGCACTGCGAGATCTCGGTGATCCGCAGCCCCCGGGGGATCGAGCAGATCGGCATCCTCGATCTGGACTCGACCAACGGCACCTACGTCAAC
>CAYXCX010000143.1:292-3451 GCA_964463405.1 uncultured Clostridia bacterium | reverse complement strand
CGCTGAAGGCCGGCGACAAGATCCAGGTCGGCGGCACCGTGCTGCAGCTGAGCTACAGCGACGAGATCGAGCAGGAATACCACGCCAAGCTGTTCGATTTCGCCGCCCGCGACGCCCTGACCGGCCTGTACAACAAGCGCTTCATCGTCAACGAGCTGGAAAACTACTGCCGCATCGCCCGGCGCAGCCAGCGCGCCTTCAGCGTCATCCTGATCGACATCGACGACTTCAAGAACATCAACGACCGCTTCGGCCACCTAACCGGCGACGAGTACCTCAAGCGCCTGGCGGACCTGATCCGCCAGACGCTGCGCGACCAGGACATCGCCGGCCGCGTCGGCGGCGAGGAGTTCCTGGTCGTGCTGCCCGAAACGACGGTCGACGGCGCCATGCAGCTGGCGGTGCGCCTGCGCCGCGCCGTGGAAGAGTTCACCCTGGCGGTGAAGGAGCAGGCGGTCAGCACCACCATCAGCGCCGGCGTCTGCCAGTACGAGCGCGGCCTGCGCGACGTGCAGGAGCTGCTCGACCTGGCCGACCAGGCCCTGTACGAGGCCAAGCGCTCGGAAAAGAACAAGGTGCTGCGCGTCTCCCTCTCGGGATCGGGCAAGGAATGAGCCCCAGGCGCTCGGGAGCGGGGCGATGAACGACCCGCTGGACGAAACGATCTGCGACCGCGGCGTCTCCGCCGCCGCCGGCGGCCGCGAGGACGGGCGCGCCATCCTGCTGGTGGTCATCGCCGGCGCCGAGGTGGACTTCGGCCGCCATTTCGTCGTGGAGCGGGACACGGCCGCGATCGGCCGCGGCGGCGGCAACGACGTCGTCCTGCACGACGGCAAGGTCAGCAAGGGCCATTGCCTGCTGACGGTCGTCCGCGGCCGCCGCGGCGTCGAGCGCATCGACGTGCGCGACCTGGGCACGACCAACGGCACCAGCGTCAACGGCGAGCCGGTCGGCCAGGCCACGCTCAAGGCCGGCGACAAGATCCAGGTGGGCGACACCGTGCTGCAGCTGCGCTACGGCGACGAGATCGAGCGCGAGTACCACGCGCGTCTGTTCGACCTGGCCGTGCGCGACGGCCTCACCGGCCTATACAACAAGCGTTACGTCCTCAACGAGCTGGAGAACCTGCTGCGCATCGCCCGGCGCGGCGGCCGCGCCTGCAGCGCCATCCTGCTCGACTGCGACGACTTCAAGGCGCTCAACGACCGTTTCGGCCACCTGGCCGGAGATGACTACCTCCAGGGCCTGGCCGGCCTCGTCCGCGGCGCCCTGCGCGACCAGGACATCGCCGGCCGCGTCGGCGGCGAGGAGTTCCTGATCGTGCTGCCCGAGACCGGCCTCGACGGCGCCCTGCAGCTGGCCGAGCGGCTGCGCCGCGCCGTCGAGGAGTTCGCCCTGCGCCCGGAAGGGCGCGAGGCGCGGGCCACGGTCAGCGCCGGCGTCTGTACGTTCGGCGAGAGCGTGCGCGACCTGAAGCACTTCCTGGAGCTGGCCGACCGGGCTCTCTACCGGGCCAAGCAGCAGGGCAAGAACAGGGTGGTGGCTGCTGAAGACGGAAGAACGAGCTCTTAGTGTTAGTGTTAGTGTTAGGAAGAAACTCGACGAACTTTTAGTGGTAGTGATAGTGATAGTGGTAGTCGCGAGCACTATGCGATCTATCGTGGCAAGGGATGCGTGACGGGAAACAGCAAAAGACGGATCTGTGATGCGTGATCAGAAGCAGCACTAGGGATTCGCCACAGCTCCATCCGAGCCCCCCTCCAGAGTCCTTTGAGAATTTATAAGAGTTCGTTGAATGCGGTTACTATCACTAACACTAACACTAACACTAAGAGCTCGTTGATCTACTGCTGGCAGCAGCGTGCTGCCTCGGCGGCGAAGCGGTCGACCTGCTCCTCGGTCGTGTTCCAGGAGCACATCCAGCGCACCTCGTTGCGCTCCTCGTCCCAGGTGTAGAAGAAGTAGGTCTCCAGCAGGCGCGCCAGCGCCGGGCGGGGCAGGGCGGCGAAGACGGCGTTGGCCTGGACCGGCTGCACGATTTTCACCCCGGGGATGGGGCGGACTTTCTCCGCCAGCCGTTGGGCCATGGCGTTGGCGTGGCGGGCGTTCTCCAGCCACAGGCCGTCGGCGAACAGGGCCGAGAACTGGGCGGCGACAAAGCGCATCTTGCTGGCCAGCTGCATCTTCTGCTTGCGGATGAAGATCGTGTCGCGGCTGAGCTCGGGGCGGAAGCAGACCACCGCTTCGGCCAGCAGCAGGCCGTTCTTGGTGGCGCCGAAGGAGAGGATGTCGACGCCGCAGGCGCCGCTGGCCTCGCCCAGCCCCAGGCCCAGGGCGGCGGCGGCGTTGCACAGCCGGGCGCCGTCCATGTGCAGGTACAGGCCGTTCTGGTGGCAGAAGTCGGCCAGGGCGCGGACCTCGCCGGGGGTGTAGACGGTGCCCAGCTCGCTGGCCTGGGTGATGGAGACGATCGCCGGCTGCACGCGGTGCTGGTCGAGCCGCCCGCGCAGGTGGCGGGATACTAGGCCGGGAGTGAGCTTGCCGTCGGGGGCGTGGACGGCCAGCAGCTTGCAGCCCGCGACGCTCTCCGGCGCGCCGCACTCGTCGGCGTTGATATGGGCGTGCTCGGAGCAGATCACCGCCTGGTGCGGCCGGGCCAGGGTGGCGATGGCCACGACGTTGGCGCCGGTGCCGTTGAAGACCGGATAGACGTCGGCGCCGGCGCCGAAATGCTCGCGGAATCTGGCCAGCGCTTTGCGGGTGTGCTCGTCCAGGCCGTAGGCTACGGCCGGGCCGCGGTTGGCGGCGGCGATCGCCTCCAGAACCCGGGGGTGCACGCCCGAATGGTTGTCGCTGCCGAACGTCGTGTCGAGGGCCATGTTCGCTCCTTGCGGCGCCGGGGGCGCCGCGTTCAGGTTTTCTTGATGATCACGATGGTGACGTCGTCCTCGGGATCGGGACGGAAGGCCAGCAGGTCCTCGCGGACGCGGCGGTAGATGTCCCGCGCCGGAAGGTGCTTGCCGGCGCGCAGCGCCGCCTCCAGCCGCCCCGGGAAATAGGGGGTGCCCCTGGCGTCGCGGTGGTCGGACAGGCCGTCGCTGTAGAGGACCAGGATGTCGCCGCGCCCCATCAGGCTGATCTCGTTGATCGTGTACTTCT
>CAYXCX010000143.1:0-282 GCA_964463405.1 uncultured Clostridia bacterium | reverse complement strand
CACCGTCTGCTCGCTGTTGCCGCGCGAGGGCATGGTGCCGATCTGCGGAAAGGAGATGAGCTTGTCCTCGCGGATGGCCACCAGGCAATCGAACTTGTTGGAAAACACCAGCGGCGGCGGGTGGGCCGCCGACAGGAAGCGGAAGGTGCCCCGCTCGCTGATCTCGCCGTAGACCATGGTCAGGGTCTTGTGAATGCCCGACGAGTTGAAGAAGCGGGTGTTGATGTTCTCGAACAGGGTGGTGGTGATCTCGCCGAAGAAGCGCAGCTCGTAGGAGACGCC
>CAYXCX010000142.1:0-5451 GCA_964463405.1 uncultured Clostridia bacterium | reverse complement strand
GTCCCAGCGAAGCGCTCCAGATGTGCTTCAGCTCCGCCTTGCGCACCTTGTAGACCAGCAGCGAGAGGGCCAGGGCGAACGCGGCTCCGAAGGCTGCGCCCAGCTCCCGCGAGGTCCCTCGGAAGGGCGGATAGGTGTAGCCGATGACGGCGAACAGGGCGATGAACATGAGCTCGTATAGGTAAATGATCATGGCGTCTCCTTGAACTGGCCTGGCATTCGTGATTGTATCCCATTTTGCCCCCCATGGCAAATGGCGAACTGCATGCCAGAACAGGGCCTTTGGCGCTCCGGCAGGTTTCGCTTCAGGATTTCAGTTGAACCGTCCGGGTTCGATTCAAGATTTCAACTGGGACGTCCGGTTTCGATTCAGGATTTCAACTGGGACGGCAGGTCGCGGATACTTTCAATGGAGATCGCCGATATATCTATATTTTTAGGCAAATGTCCCTGGGCGGCCGGCAGGAACAGCCGCGCAAATCCCTGGCGGGCAGCTTCCTTGGCCCGGGTTTCCAGGAAACTGACCGGGCGCAGTTCGCCGGTCAGGCCGATCTCTCCCATCGCCGCTGTGTCTGGCGGCGGCGCGATGTTCTTGTAGCTGGAGACCAGGGCCAGGCAGACGGCCAGGTCGGCGGCCGGCTCGCGCAGGACCAGGCCGCCGGTGACGTTCAGGAACACGTCCGATTTGTAGAACGGCAGGCGCAGTTTCTTCTCGATGACGGAGATCAGCATCGAGAGGCGGTAGGCGTCGAAGCCGATGGCGATGCGCCTGGGATTGCCGGCGAAGGGGCTTTCGCTCACCAGGGCCTGCACTTCGCTCAGCAGCGGGCGCGCCCCGCTCAGGGCCGGGAACACGGCCGTCCCCGGGGAGCGGCTCTGGCGGTTCTGGATCAAAACCAGCGAGGGGTCGTTGACCGATGCCAGGCCCCGTTCCGACATCTGGAAAATGCCCACCTCGTTCAGCGGCCCGAAACGGTTCTTCTCGGCGCGCAGCAGGCGCAAGTCGGCCTGGGTCTCGCCCTGGAAATACAGGACGGCGTCGACCATGTGCTCCAGGGTCTTGGGGCCGGCCAGCTGCCCTTCCTTGGTGATGTGGCCGATCAGGAAGACCGTGATGCCCTCCCCCTTGGCCAGCTCGATCAGCTCGGCGGTGGCCTGGCGCAGCGTGGCCGGCGAACCGCTGAGGGCGGCGTTGCGGCTCGACGCCAGGGTCTGGATGGAGTCGACGATCAGGAATTCCGGTTTTTGCTCGCGGGCATGGCGCAGCAGTTCCTCCAGCCCGCCGCTGGTGTAGAGCAGGATGGCGCCGGCGTTGACTCCCAGGCGGTCGGCGCGCAGCTTGATCTGCTGCGCCGACTCCTCTCCGGAATAATACAGGACGATCCTGCCCTGCTGGGCCAGGGCGGCCGAAACCTCGAGCAGCAGGGTCGACTTGCCCACCCCCGGCTCGCCGCCGATGAGGACGACCGACTGGCCGACGACGCCGCCGCCCAGGACGCGATCGAACTCGCTCAGGCCGGTGAGCAGCCGCGGCGCCGCCTGGGCGTCGATCTCGTCCAGGCGCTGCAAGGTTCCCGGAGAGCGGGATGCGGCCCCCGGCTCCCGCTTGGCCGCGGGTTCGCTTTGGACCAGGGAGTTCCAGGCCTGGCACTGCGGGCAGCGGCCGAAATACTTCGCCGCCTGGTAGCCGCACTCGACGCATTCGAACTGCACGGCGCCCTGGGCGGTTTTGGCGGCCATGGCCGGCTCCTTATTCCCTCTCGAAGACTTCCAGATTGGCGAACTTGGTGAACTTGTCCAGGAAGGCCAGGGTGATCTTGCCGGTGGGGCCGTTGCGCTGCTTGGCGACGATCAGGTCGGCCTCGCCCTTGCGCTCGGAGTCCTTGTTGAACTGGTCGTCGCGGTGGATGAAGATGACCACGTCGGCGTCCTGCTCGATGGAGCCGCTCTCCTTGAGGTCGGACAGCTGGTACTTGGGGCCCTTCTCCTTGCGCCCGCCGCGCGTCTCGGGTGCGCGGTTGAGCTGGGCCAGGGCCACCACCGGGATGCGCAGCTCCTTGGCCAGCTCCTTGAGCGAGGCGGTGATGATCGCCACTTCCTGGGCGCGGGTGTCGCTGCGGCGCAGGTGCTCGCCGGTCACCTTCATCAGCTGCAGGTAGTCGACGAAGACGACGTCCAGGCCCTTCTCGGCCTGGAGCTTGCGCGCCCGGGCCTTCATCTCGACGATGGAGAGCGAGGCCGAGTCGTCGACGTACAGGCGGGCCTTCTGCAGTTCCGAGGCGGCCAGCTCCAGGTCGCTCCATTCCTTCTTGGTCAGGCCGGGCCGGCCGGTGCGGATGGCGGCCATGCTCACCCGCGCCTGAATGGCCAGCATGCGCATCAGCACCTGCCAGCGCGACATCTCGATGGAGTAGAAGGCCACCGACTTCTCCTCCTTGACCGCCATGTGCACGGCGATGTTCAGGGCCAGCGCCGTCTTGCCCATGGAGGGGCGGGCGGCGAACACGACCAGGTCGCCGTCCTGGAAGCCGGAGGTGATCCCGTCCAGCTCGTAAAACCCCGTCTTCAGCCCCTGGCTCTCCCCTTTTTTCTGGATTTTCTCGATCTGCTCCATCGTCTCGGGAAGCATCTCGGCGGTGGAGCGGAAGCCGGCCTTCTGGCGGTCCTCGGCGATGCGGATGATCTCCTCCTGCATCTCGTTGAGCAGGCCGAGGGTGTCGGTGCCGGGCTCGCCGCCTTTCTGGATGATGCCCCGCGAGGCCAGGATGATCTTGCGCAGCGTCGAGCGGTCCTTGACGATCTGGATGTATTCCTGGATGTCCAGGTTCTCGGGGATGTCGTCGACCAGCGCGCTGATGAAGGCGTGGCCGCCGACGAACTGCAGCTTCTTGCGCTTCTCCAGCAGGCTGGAGACGGTGATGATGTCGACGGCCGTGCCGGCGTTGGCCAGCTGCAGCACGGCCTGGGCGATCAGCCCGTGGCTGTCGCGGAAAAAGTCCTCGCTGCCGAGCTCGGAAAAGACCTGGTTGACGTAGCGGTTGTCGACCAGCATCGCCCCCAGCAGCGCCTTCTCGGCGATCTCGTCGTGGGGCAAAACCTGGTGGAGCTCCGGCGCCATGGCCCGCTCAGGCTTGCGGTTCCTCTTCTTCCTTCACAACGGCGATGGGAATGACCGCCTCGACGCCCTGGAACAGCTTGATGCGGGCGTTGAAATCGCCCAGGCGCTTGATGGGCTCGTCCAGGTGGATCTTCTTCCTCTCCACCGCGAAGCCCTGGTCGGCCAGCGCCTTTTCGATCTCGGCCGTGGTGACCGAGCCGAACAGGACGTCGTTCTCGCCGGCTTTCTTGCGCATGGTCAGGGCGACGCCCTCCAGCCTGCGCTTCTGCTCGCCGGCGGCCAGCTTCTCCTGCTCCAGCTTCTTCTGGTGCTTCTTGCGCCGCGCCGCCATCAGGGCCAGGTTGTGCTCGCTGACCTCGACGGCCAGCTGCCGCGGCATGAGAAAGTTGCGGGCGAAGCCCTTCTTGACCTCGACGACGTCGCCCAGGCTGCCGACCTTCTCCACGTCCGATGTCAGGATGACTTTCATGACAGCCTCTTCTTTTCCTCGGTGAAGCGGACCAGCGCCATCTGCCGGGCGCGCTTGATGGCCTTGGACAGCTGCTTCTGGTGGTAGGCGCAGGTGCCGCTGACGCGGGCCGGGAAGATGCGCCCGGTCTCGGAGATGAAATTGTCCAGCACCTTGTGGTTCTTGTAGTCGATCAGGTTGATGCGGTCCTTGCAGAAGGCGCAGAACTTCTTGCGCGCCGAATAATATTTCTTGGCGGGCTTGCCGTCGGCGTTACTTCTCGGTTGCATGGCTCTCCTCCTCTCTTTCGCCCGAATCCTCGCCTTCCCGTTCCTCGCCGCGGTTCTCCATGCTCTTCTTGCGGATGCGGTCGATCTTGGCCCAGCGCTTGCTCAGCTTGTTGGATTTCTTCAGCTTGTCGTCCAGGCGCAGGGTGATGAAGCGCAGCACCTTCTCCATCTGCTTCAGGCGGCGCTCCAGGGTGGCGACGACGGTGCCGTCGACCTGGGCCTGCACGAACACGTAATAGCCCTCCAGGTGCTTCTGGATGGGATAGGCCAGCTTTTTCCGGCCCCACTCGTCCAGGCCCTCGATGACCCCCTCGGCCTTGGTGATGGTCGAGGTGATCGACTCGATGACCTTCTTGGCTTCCTCCTCACTCGCCTCGGGAGTGACGATGAAGCCGATCTCGTACCTGCTAGTCATGATTCCTCCTTGTGGATGTTTTAGCCTCTTCACCGGGAAGAAGCAAGGAGTCTTTTCTCCTGTTGTATCGATTCATCACGCGATGAAAATCCTCGGCCAGGACGTCCTCGGCCGCGGCGGCGGCCCGCTCCACGCCCTGGCGCAGCGTTTCCCAGGCGCGGCCGCGCAAGGGGCTGAGCACGTAGCGCACCAGGTCGCCCACCTCGGGGCGCTCGGGGCGGATGCCGATGCGCAGGCGGGGAAAATTCGGGTCGCCCAGGTGCTGGACGATCGAGCGCATGCCCTTGTGGCTGCCGGCGCTGCCGCGCTCGCGCAGGCGCACGCCGCCCAGCGGCAGGTCGATGTCGTCGTAGATGACCAGCAGCTCGTTGGCCTGCAGGTCGAACATGCGCTGCAGCTTGGCCACGGCCTGCCCCGATTCGTTCATGTAGGTCATGGGCTTGGCCAGGACCACCTCGCGCCCCAGCAGGCGGGTCTTGCGGAAGCGCAGCAGGCCGCCCAGCGCGGCCAGCTCGACGCCGTGGCGGCGGCAAAGCTCGTCGACGCACTGGAAGCCCGCGTTGTGCGGGGTCTTCTCGTACTTGGCTTCGGGGTTGCCCAGGCCGATGAACGCAAAAATGTCCCCCTCCTATTTCTTTTCCTTGCCCTTGTCGGCATCCTTGCCTGCGGCCCCCTTCTGCGGGGCGGCCCCTTTCTGCGGGGCGGCGCCCTTGGCGGCTTCCTTGCCGGCCTCTCCTTCCTTGGCCCCGGGCTTGGCCTCGCCGGCGGCCGGGGCGGCGGCCCCCTCGACCGTAGCGGCCTCGGCGGCGGCCTCAACGGCGGCGACCTCTTCCTTGGCCTTGGCGGCGACCGCGCAGATCACGTTGCCGGCCGGGGAAATGTACTGGAAGGCGTCGCTCTTGGCCAGGTCGGCCACGCGGATGGCCTGGTTCAGGTGCAGGCCCGAGATGTCGACGCGGATCTCCTTGGGAATGCTGGTGGGCAGGCTGCGCACCAGCACCTGGCGGTGGATGAACTCCAGCAGCCCGTCCTCGGTCTTGACGCCGACGGCCTCGCCCTCGAGCACGACCGGCACCTCGACCTCGACCGGCTTGTTCAGGTCGATGCGGATGAAATCGACGTGGATGATGTGGTCGGAGAGGTAGTCGTACTGGATCTCCTTGATCATGGCGTCGAAGGT
>CAYXCX010000141.1:0-5484 GCA_964463405.1 uncultured Clostridia bacterium | reverse complement strand
GTAGGAGACGATGGCGTGGTAGGCGCAGAAGCGGCCGCATTCGCCGCAGCCGTCGCAAAGGGACTCGTCCACCTCGGGGATCGGGATGCTCACGATATCCTCGCCAGCGGTTTGGCCGGGAAGGAACAGGTGGCTGTTCGGCTCCTCCACG
Organism: uncultured Clostridia bacterium; assembly: GCA_964463405.1. GTDB lineage: Bacteria > Acidobacteriota > Aminicenantia > UBA2199 > UBA2199 > UBA2199. Next base: position 5,333 of record CAYXCX010000141.1, on the reverse strand, counting down.
TCGCAGTCCAGGAGCTGCAGCGGCCGGTCGAGCGCCCGGGCCAGGTTCACGGCCAGGGTGGTCTTGCCGGTGCCGCCCTTGCCCGAGGCGATGGCCAGGATCATGCGCCATCCCTTTTCGGGGGATTGGTTCCGCTGCCGGCATCGAGGCCGGCGAGGCGCGAGCGGATCTGCTGGATCTCTGTTCGGATCCCCTGCAGGCGACTGCGCAGCGCAAACATCTCCGCGGCGCGGGGATCGGCGGCAACCCGGACGGGCTGGCCGTTCCTGCCGGCGTAGCCGGATCGGTCCTGTCCCGGGTCGTCGGGGATGCGCATCATGCAGAAACCTCTCCCCTGGCCGCTCAAGGGCCCCTGTCCGCGGGGCCCGATTCCGTCAAATCCCGGCATGGTTCACCTCCTCCCTTTTCCGGCGCTACCTTTCCCTGGGATAGGGCCAGGCCGCGATGCCGCCTTCCATGACCCAGACGTTTTTCCAGCCATGGGCTTCCAGAACCAGCGCCGCCTCGTAGCCGCGCAGGGAGATCTTGCAGAAGCAGACGATCTCGGCGTTCTTGTTCTCCGGCAACTCATTGAGCCGCTTGCGCAGGGCGCCGAGCGGGATCAGCCGCTCGCCGATTCCGAGGCGCAATGCCTCGAACTCGTCGGGGCCGCGAACATCGAGAAGAAAAAGCGGGCTGCCGCCGTCGACCTTCTTTTTGACCTCCATGGCCGAAATGCCCTTGAGCCGGCCCTTCAACTTGTTCTGCATCAGGTGGGCGGTGGCGATGAAGTGGTCGATGGCCAGGGAGAAAGGGGGTGCGTAGGGCAGGTCGGCGTTGACAATGTCTTCTACCGTCATCTTGCCCAGCACGGCCATGGCCCACTCGGCGACCTGCCGGGAGACGTCGCCCGGGCCCACCACCTGGGCGCCGAGGATGCGGCCGTCGGCCTTGTCCACGACCAGCTTGCTGATCAACAGCTTGCCGTTCATGAAGCCGGGCTTGTCCAGGCTGGCGTTGATCACCGTTTCCACGTTGCGCCCGGCCTCGCGGGCGCTGCGCTCGTTCAATCCGGTGGTGCCGGCCTTGAAATCGAAAATCTTGCAGATGCCGGTCTGGATGGTGCCGGGGAAGGAGACGACGTTGCCCAGCACGGCGTTCTCCCCGGCCACGCGGCCTTCCAGGTTGGCCAGGTCGCCATAGGGGGCGTAACTGCTCTTGCCGGTGATGCGGTGGGGGATCTCGATGCAGTCGCCGGCGGCGTAGATGTCGGGGTCGGAGGTCTGCATGAATTCGTTGACCAGGATACCCCCCTTCTCGCTGACGGCCAGCCCGGCCTCCCGGGCGAGCTTGCCGTTGGGCTTGACGCCCACGGCTACCACGGCCAGTTCGCAGGGCAGCTCGGTGCCGTTGCTCAGCTTGACGCCGGTCAGCCGGCCGCCCTCGCCCAGGAAGGCAGCCAGGCCGTTGCCGGTGATCACGTTCACCCCTTTGCTGCGCACATGGGCCTCGACCAGCTCGGCCAGCTCCCAGTCCAGGAAGGTGAGCAGCTGGGGAAGCAGCTCGATGACCGTGATCTCGATGCCGGCCAGCTGCAGGGCCTCGCAGGTCTCGATGCCGATCAGGCCGCCGCCGATCACGACCGCCTTCTTGATCTTTTTTTCATCGCGTACCCGGCGCAGGAAATCGGCGTCGTCCATCCCCTGCAGGGTGGTGATCCCTTTCAGTTCGCGGCCGGGAACGGGAGGGATGTTCGGCAGGGCGCCGGTGGCCAGGATCAGCCGGTCATAGGGCAGTGATTCCTCCTGTCCCGATGCCAGGTCGCGGATGTGCACCCTTTTGGCGGAGCGGTCGATGGCCAGCGCCTCGGTGTTCGTGCGCGCCTGGATGTTCTTGGCGTTCATGTAATAGCCCGGATCGCGGACCACGCCGGTGGGGGTGCAGAGCAGCATGTTGCGGTCGTCGAAGAAACCGCCGACGAAATACGGATAACCGCACGAGGCCATGGACAGCTCCTTTCCCTTCTGGATGAGGGTGATGTCGGCCCGCTCGTCGAGCCTCCTGGCCTTGGCCGCGGCCTTGGGACCGGCGGCCGAGCCGCCGATGACAATGATCTTTTTGGGTGTGGGCATGGTGACTCCTTAGGATATTTTTCTTATTGATCCAGGGGAAGGGGATTTCCCTTTCCAGCCGGTTTTTCCGGGCGCGGGCCGGCGCTGCCCCCGGCTCAAAGCCGTGGCTTCGTTCACTTCGTCCTGCCAGCCGTTGCGCTCGACCTGAATGCGATCAAAGCGCGAAACGTAGGGCTTGATGTCCAGCAGCGGCGTGCCGTCCAAAATATCCAGGTCCTCGACCTGCAGCACCGCCCCGTCGCGGCCCAGCAGCCTGACCGTGCTGATGCCGATGGCATTCGGGCGGCGGGGCGCCCGCGTGGCGAACACCCCGCGCTTCACGTCCTGGAGGAACGGCTTCACGAGCAGCTCGGCGGCGCCGGCCCTGTGAAAACAATAGATCAGCAAAATATGGGAAAAACCCTCGATGTCGCGCAGCCCGGCGGCGAATTGCGGGAGCACTTCCACCCTTCCCCGGCAGCCCTTGGCGTAAGCCGGCTGGATGGGCGTCCGGTCGGGATCGACATGACCGCTGCGGATGACGCCGATGGGCTGGAATGCGAAGCCCGATTTTTTCATCGCGAGTTGTTTTTGTGCTGTTCTCACCAGTGGCCTTCGACGTCGGCGCCGGTGGCTTCCTTCAGCTCTCCCGCCTTGAACTTTTCCAGGGCAACGGCCACGGTGGGCGCGTCGCTGGTGTAAACCTTGACCCCGGCGGCGGCGAGGACGCGAAAGGCCTTTGGCCCGCAGTGGCCGCTGACCAGGGCCTTGGCCCCCGAGCGGATGACGGTCTCGGCCGACTGGATGCCGGCCCCCTGGGCGGCGTTCAGGTTCTGCTGGTTGTCGATGATCTCGAATTCCCCGTTATCCAGGTCCAGGACCAAAAATTTGGCAGCCCGGCCGAAGCGGGTGTCGAGCGCTGCATTCAGGTCGTTGCCCGATGTGGATAAAGCGATCTTCATGGATATCCTCCTTGACGGTTGGTTTCCGTTCCGGTCTCTGTCGTTTACGCTATTTGGACGGTTCCTTTTTTTCGATCTCCTCGAGCCGCTTGCGAATGGCGTCGAGCTCGCTCTGCATGGCTTCAGCCTGATTCTTCAGCGCCTGCTTCTCGATTTCCGGGTCGGGGTCGCCGATCGGGGCGCCATAGCCGCCATAGCGCATCCAGCCCGGCTGTCCGGTCGCATAGTAGCCGTTGCGCCAGCCGCGTCCGCAGCCGCCCGCGAAGCGGCCACGGCCCCAGGCGCCGCCCCCGCGGCCGAAACCCATGCCGAAGCCGCGTCCGACCACGGGATTGGCATAGCCCGGCATTCCGTACCCCGCGCAATAGCCGGTGGCCCGGCCGGTCATGGGACCCATTCCCGTGGGGCCTGTTCTGTCTCCTCTAGGCATTTTGTCCTCCTTAAAAAAAAGATCCTATTCTCTGATCAACGCTGTCCCGCATTTGGGGCATTGCCGCTGAACGCAGGGGACCCCGCGTTCATGGGCGACGCGCTCGCCGCATTTTGGGCACATGCAGCTGCCGATCGCTCCCGCCGCTAGGGGCCCGCCCAAGCGGCCGCGCCCCTGCCCGCCGCGGCCCGCACCCATGCCGCGGCCCGTGCCCATGCCGCGGCCTTGGCCGCGGCCTCCGCCAAAGCCTCCTCCTCCCTGTCCTTTTCCATTCATGTTGACAACCTCCTGTGAAAAAAATACTTCTCCGCGCGGAGGGCCGCCCTGCCGCCAGCAGCCGGGCATGGCAAAGGCGTGTCCGGGCAGCGTTCCCTTGAGCCAGGCCTGAATGACCGCCGGCAGGTCGCCCGCCACGAACGGGATCACCCGGATCCCCAGCGAGGAGACCATGGCCTGCAAGGGGCGGGAAATGGCGCCGCACACCAGCACACTGACCCCCCGTTCGGCCAGGCGCTGCGCTTTTTGCACGGGCAGGTCCAGGCTAAGTTCCTCCGGCTTTTCGGCAACGACGCGTCCGCCCGTGGCTTCGACGATGCGCACCTGGCGGGCCGAGTCGAAGACCGGCGCGATGCGTCCATTCCAGCACGAGAAAGCCGCTTTCACGTTTGCCAATGTTTCTCCTTGCGGACATGTGTAAGCAGGCTGCATGCCAAAAGAAGGCTGGCGGGGAGAAAACACGTAAAAGGACTACAATTTTGACGAATTGATCTGGAGCGTACCTGGGCGGCCAAATTTAATAGAAGCAAATATGCTACTAAAAATGAATCAAGAATGCAATAACGCTACTTGTCACTCTTGCCGCCTCGGCCGCCGGGAAGGGCGATGCCGAGTTTCTTGATGCGGCGGAAGAGAGTGGTCTTGTGGATGCCCAGGGCGCGCGCCGCCTCGACGCGGCTGCCGCCGCTTCGCTCCAGGGCGGCGCGGATGGCCTGGGCATCGAGCAGGTTGCGGGCCGAGCGGATCCCGGAAGGACATTCGGGGTTCGGGCGCAAAGCCGTCAATTCCGGGGGCAGATGGCCGACTCCGATCTCGCCCTCCGTGCATAGGATGAAGCTGCGCTCGATGACGTTCTCCAGCTCGCGGATGTTCCCCGGCCAGTCGTGGGCCATCAGCAGGGCCAGCGCGCTGGGCGACAGGCCCCGGATCGCCTTGCCCTGCAGGCGGTTGAAACGCTCGATGAACTGCCCGGCCAGCAGGGGGATGTCCTCCTTGCGCCGGCGCAGCGGCGGGAGTTCCACGCGCACGACGTTGACCCGGTAGTACAGGTCCTCGCGGAACTCGCCGCTGCGCATGCGCCCGGCCAGGTCGCGGTTGCTGGCGGCGATGACGCGGGCGTCGGCGGTCTCGGAGCGGGTGGCTCCCAGCGGTTCGAAGACCCGCTCCTGCAGCACGCGCAGGAACTTGACCTGCAACACAGGGCTGATCTCGGCGATCTCGTCCAAGAACAGGGTGCCGCCGCGCGCCAAGGCGAAGCGCCCGGGCTTGTCGCACTGAGCGCCGGTGAAGGCGCCTTTCTTGTAGCCGAACAGCTCCGACTCCAGGAGCGTCTCGGGCAGGGCACCGCAGTTGACCGCGACGAAAGGGCCGCGGTTGTGCGGGCTGAGGGCGTGCAGGGTGCGCGCCACCAGCTCCTTGCCCGTGCCGGTTTCGCCCAGCACCAGGACGGTGCTGGGGCTGGCGGCGACGGCGGGCAGCACCTCGAAGACCCGCTGCATCAGGGGGCTGCGCGAGGCCAGGTCGCCAACGCGGAATTTTCCCTCCAACTCGCCGCGCAGGGCCTCCAGCTCGGAG
>CAYXCX010000140.1:4682-5488 GCA_964463405.1 uncultured Clostridia bacterium | reverse complement strand
CGATTCCAAGACCGGCGAGGAAATCGTGGCCCTTTTCCAGGACCTGCACCGCCAGGGCAACACCATCATCATGGTCACCCACAACCAGGAGCTGGCCGACCTGACCCAGCGGGTCTTTTACCTGAAGGACGGGCGGATCGTCAAGGAAGACAGGAGGGGAGGTTGACATGAAAGGACTCGTCGCCGACCTGGTCGGCGTGTTCAACAGCCCGGCGGCCACCATCGCCCGGGCCATGGAGGCGAAGCGCTGGCGGGGGGTCCTGGCCGTCCTGCTGCTGGTGACGGCCCTGGTCACGTTTCTGACGTTTCCCATCACCAAGGCCGAGCAGGCCAAGCTGGTCCGCGACTCGGCAATGGCCGACCGGCTGAGCGACGAGCAACTGGCCGCCCTGGACGCCTACACGCCGCTCGGGCGCGTCAGCGGCTCGCTGACCGCCGCCCTGTTCGCGGGCCTGGCCCTGCTCCTGGGCGCCTCGTTCGTCTACCTGTTTTACAAGGTGGCCGGGGCCGAGGGGCTGTTCGTCCATTTCTTCGCCGGCGTGGCCACGGCCTCGCTGCTGGACATGGGCCTGGGCGCCCTGCTCAAGGGAGGAATGGTTCTGGCCCGCAAGACGATGATGGTGCATACCGGGCTGACCCTGTTTTTCCCCAGCCTCGATTTTCGCAGCCTGCCCTATGCGGCCCTGTCGCAGTTCGACTTTTTCTCCCTCTGGTACCTGGCGGCCCTGGCGCTGGGCGTCGCCGCCTTCGGCCGCATCGGCGTCAGGAAGAGCTTCGTCGTTGCCGCGTTTTACTTCCTGTTCAAG
>CAYXCX010000140.1:0-4672 GCA_964463405.1 uncultured Clostridia bacterium | reverse complement strand
CTGGTTTCCCTTTCGTTTTTCAGCATGAAGATGATGGGCCTGTAGAAATGGGAGTTCGGCGCACGCCGTACGCCGAGGGCGGCGGGTTCCTGCGGCTGCAGGCGCAAAACCCTTGTCCCTGCTGGCGCTGCAGGAGCGGAAAAGCCCGAAATACTTGACAATTCGATATTTTTGGTTTATTACTTTTACGATATGGGAAAAAATTTAGGCGTATGGCAATTTTTCGACAAAATGGGGAGAAAAAGATGAAGAAACTGCTCGTTTTTGGCATTTTTATCATTTTGGCCTCCGCGCCGGCGCTGAACGGACAGCAGGGCGAAAAGGTCCTGAACCTGCAAAAAGCATATGTGTTCTTGGAAGAGGAAATGCTGGTAAACGAGACCGACCTCAACTGCTCCTATTTCATCCGCGATCGCGTTCCCCGCGACATCCGCATCGTCGGCGTCCACGAGTGTTCCTCCCAGCTCCAGTCGTTCACCGACAGCGACCAGCTCGTGATCAACAGGGGGAGCAAGGACGGGATCAAGGAGGGCGACGTGCTGATGATCCTCGAGGCTGGGCAGGTCATCCGCCATCTCCGCAACCACGACAGCCTGGGCCGCTATTTCCTTAAGAAATCGCTGGCCCAGGTCACCTGCCTGTATGACAAGCAGGCCGTTGTCCGCCTGCAGAACGGCTGCAACCCGGTTCATGTCGGAGACATCGCCATCCTGCACAAGCCGGAAGAAACGCTCTTCGCCAAGCGGGCCGATTACAAGTATTGCCGCATCCCCACCGACGCCGTCTCCGGCATGGTGGTGTACGCCGACCTGGCCCTGGGCGTGGCGGCCGAGCTTGCGGCCGATACGCAGTACGTCTCGGTCGACCTGGGCGAAGGCGTGGCGGCCAAGGGTGCGTTTCTCCTCTTTTACCGCAAGCTGGCCTCCGACCTGCCGCCGCTGATCGTCGGGCTGGGGGTGGTCATCCACAGCGAGAACACCAATTCCACGGTCAAGATCCTTGACGCCGCCTGCGACATGCGCATCGGCGACCACGCTCTGGTCCTGCCCCGGAGCGCGGCGACGGGTGAACCCGGAGCCGCGGCCGGCGGCGAGACGCTGCCGATCGTGGACGCCCTGCCCGGCGCGGAAGGCGAGGCCGGCGCCGCCGGCGAAGGCGCTGCGGCGGCCGGGGACCTGAACTTCAACATCCTGTTCGAATTCGACACCGTGAAGCCGGTCGCCGATTACGCGGCCGACTTCGCCGCCATCCGCGATTTCATCGCCGGCAAGGCGGAGTACCTGGTCACGCTGCGCGGCTACACCTGCAGCATCGGCGGCGAGGAATACAACCTGCGCCTTTCCTCGCGCCGCGCCGAGGAGATCAAGAAGATCCTGGTCGGCCAGTACGGCGTCGACGCCGGCCGCATCGAAACGTTCTTTTATGGCGAGAAGGATCCCCAGTTCGACAACAGCAGCGAGGCCGAGCGCCGCAAGAACCGGCTGGTGAAGATCGAGGTCAACGGCCAATGAAGGGCCTCTCCCTTTTGCTGGCGGCCAGCCTCCTGTTCTCCGCGGCCGCCCCGCTGCTGCAGGGGCAAAAGGTCGACCTGATGGCCCTGAAAAAGCAGGAAGAGGCGCGGCGCAAGAAGCTGGGCGCCTCCAAGGCCAAGGTCACCAACGACAACCTCAACAACATCGCCACCGGCGGCAAAAAGTACGGCTTCGTGCAGATGGAGGCGGAGGGGCCGCCAGCCGATGAAGCGGCAGCCGCCCCGGCGGCGGAGGCCAGGAAAGAGGACCCCGCCCGGCAGCCCGACTACTGGAAGAGCCAGCAGGACCAGCTGCAGCAGCGCATCGCCAAGCTGAAGGCCGAGATCGAGGGCGAGCAGTCGCAATTGAACCGGCTCTGGTCCGATTTTTACATCAAGAGCGTGGCTGCCGAGCAGGAAGCCATCCGCGCCCAGATCGCCCAACTGACCAACCAGATTGAGCAGAAGCGGCTCATGGTCGCCGAGGCCGAGACCCAGCTCCAGGAACTTTCCGAAAAGGCCCGCAAGGCCGGAGTCCCACCCGGCTGGCTGCGCTGACCGCGCCGCCTGTAGCTGGGGCGCGGATCTCCTCTCCCAGCAGCGCTCCGGAGGCTATTTCATCCCCGAGCGCGAGGCAGGAAATGCCTTGCGGGTCGGGGTGAAGCAACGCCGACGGGATTGCCAAGCCCAGGCTCCGATGGTACAATGGCGCCAAAAAATGGAATCCCGCGCCATCTTGGAACCGGTCCTGCCCCAACTCGCCGCCGCCGAGAAGATCCTGATCCGCGAGGCCGGCAGCCGCGTCGGCCTGGTCGCCGAGCTGCACCGCCACACGCCGATCGGAAAGGGCAAGAAGATCCGCGCCGCCTTTTTTTTCCTTCTGGCGCGCCTGAACCGCGCCCGCGGCGGCGGACCGCCCGACCTGGGGGCGGCCATCGAGATGCTCCACCTTTCCAGCCTGGTCCACGACGACATCGTCGACCACTCCGGCCGCCGCCGCGGCCAGCAGACCCCCAACCGCCATTTCGGCGACGCCGTGTCGGTGCTGTGGGGCGATTTCCTGTTCATCTCCGCCATGCGCATGCTGACGCGATCCGGCCGCGGCGACGCCGTCAGCCTGCTGGCCGAAGCCTCCAGGCGGATGATCGAGGGGCAGATCCTCGAGTTCGCCAACAGCTTCAATTACCGCCTCGCCCCCCGCACCTATTACGAGATCATTCGCCGCAAGACGGCCAGCCTGTTCGAGAGCATCGCCGCCCTGGCCGCCCGGCTCCCGGGAGGCAGCCCGGGCCGCGAGCAGGAATTCCGCCGCTTCGGCCGCGATTTCGGCATGATCTTCCAGGTCGGCGACGACCTGCTCGATCTTTTTTCCGGGCAGTCGGGCAAGGGGCGCTTCCAGGACCTCAAGGAGGGAAAGGTCACCCTGCCCTACATCCTGCTGGTCCAGGGGGGCGCCCTGCCCCTCATCCGCTCCTTCGATCCCGCGCGCCCCGGGCCGCTCCTGGAGCGCTGCCGCAGCCTGGAGGTCCTGGAGCGCTCGCGGCGGGCCGTCGATCCCCATCACCGCCGCTGCCTGGCATTTCTGGGCGGCTTCCCGCCGTCGCCGCACCGCGATGCGCTGCGCTCCCTGCTCGCGGGACTTCGCTGCCGTGAGCACTGAGCCGGTCCTGGAAGCCAGGGCCAGGGACCGCGCCGTTGACCGCCCCAGGGTCCGCCGTGCCGGCGGCTGCGGCGATTCCTGGGAGAGACCTTTTTCCCCGGCCGCAGGCGGCAGGGCCTTTTCCCGATGACATTCTTCATCCTGGCCGGCGGCTACGGCCGGCGCGCCGAGCCCCTGTCGCACATCAAGCCCAAGCCGGCGTTTCCCCTAGGCGGCGAGCCGCTGATCGCGCTGCTGCTGGGCCAGCTGCGCGGACTCGGCTGCCGCCAGGGCTTTGTCAATCTGCACCACCTGGGCGACCAGGTGGTTGCCGCCGCCGGCCCGGCGCCGGAAGTCCGCTTCATACGCGAGCGGGAACTGAGCGGCAGCCGCGTGCTGGCCCGGGCCCTGCCCCTGTCCTCGCCCTGCCTGCTGGCCGTCAACGGCGACACCTATCTGGAAGTGCCGCTGGCCGAGATGGAGCGGCGGGCGGCCGACCCCGAGGTCGACGGCGTGCTGCTGGCGCGCGCCGACCGCTCCGGGGGCTACGCCCGCCTGCTGCATGAGGACGGCCGCTTCCTGGACAGCGCGCCGCCCGCCCCGCCCGGCCAGCCGGGGTGGATGTACGCTGGGGCGGCGCTGTTCAAGGAGCGGGCCCTGGCCTGCGTCGACGCGGACAACTTCTTCGCCAGCATCCGCCGCCACCGCCTGCGCTTCCAGGTCGTCGCGTACGGCGGCGTCTGGCTTGACCTGGGCACCCCGGCGGGCTACTTCCAGGCCAACTGGGATTACCTGGCCCATCGCGGGCTGGAGCGCGAATGCATCCTGTCGCCGGGCGCCCGCGTCTCCCCCGGGGCGACGGTGCGGCGCTCGGTGCTGTGGGAGGGAGCCCGCGTCGGTTCCGGCGTGGCCCTCAGCGAATGCATCGTCGCCAGCGGCATGGCGCTGAAGACCGGCGAGTTTCGCCGGCGCATCGTCAGCCGGCTGGGCGTTTTCCCCCTCGGCTGAAGGGAAAAAACTTCCGCCCCGCCTTGTTTTTTGGGGCGAATCATATTATCATTACCCGGGAGCTGACCATGAAGGACATCAACCTGCTGATCGAAAAGTTCAAGATAAACACGGCCGGCGGTTTTAGCGAGGAGTCTTTCCGGACCACCCTCAACGACATCGCCAAGTTTTACTGCGACAACTTCGACCTGGAGCCGGACGAGGTGGCCATCCTGCTGACCGACAAGGACAACGCCATCATGTCCTTCGCCTATCCCGAGCACCTGGTCAACGCCGGCATGATCCCCCTCACCTCGCCCGACGCCTTCGCCGCCCGCGTGTACAAGCTGAGCCGCGGCCAGATCGAGAACCATTTCAACCAGATGAAGCACCTGCACCTGTTCGAGTTCATCAAGGGGCCGGGCAACAAGAACCGGCGCATCTGGAAGATGATGAGCGCCCTGCTGCGCGCCGGCGACTTCAAGTTCGGCGTCATCGAGCTGTCGCGCAAGGGCGAGAACGTCGGCGAGGCGGGC
>CAYXCX010000139.1:0-5488 GCA_964463405.1 uncultured Clostridia bacterium | reverse complement strand
GAACGGACCGTAGGCCATGACCCGCCCCTGGGCGTCGACCTCCTCCAGCCGGTAGCTCACCGGCTCGCCCGAGAAGGCGCCGGGGTCGGCGAAACGGTAGACGCCGCCCTGGGGAGAACCAGGCAGCGCCGGCAGCAGGCTGGGGTTGACCGGTTCGTACTCTTCGCTGCGGGCATTCTTGCGCCACAGGTTGTACCCCACCGACCCCGCCTCGGCGCTCGTGTGCCACTCGACCGTCGGCTGCGCCTCCTCGGCGCAGACATCAAAACAGGTGATCCCGGCCCAGGTGGGGACGGGATTTCCCCCGGCCGTCACGGCCAGGCCGCACAGGCTTCCATACGTATAGGAGGCAGCCCGGGTCTCGTCCAGATAGGTGGCCCGGGTGCCGTTCACACTCGAAGAACTCCCGGTCACGACGATCAGGCCGGCTCCGGTGGGTGTGACCCGGATTTGATAATATAGGGTGGCGGTGGTCCCCGCCGCGACCGTTCCCGGGTTCCATACCAGGGCTCCGGAGCCGCCAGCGCCGGGCTGCGAGGAGATCGCCCCCTGAGAAACCGAGGCATAGGCCGGCCCGTCGTAGAGGACGGCTCCTCCCGGAACGTAGGCGCTCACGGCGGCGCTGCCGTCGCCGATCGGCTGGGCGGTCGGATTGGCGAACTCGATGACGACGGCCACGGTCGTCGTGCTGCCCACCGCCAAGGGATTGGGGCCGGAGACAAATTGCAGCCTCTGGGTCAGGTAGGGCTTGGCCGGCTTGCCGCCGCCGTCGGTGGGCAGATAGATGCGAAATGTGTTGGCCTCGGGTTGGGCCGAAGGGCCTGAGGTGCCCGAAGGGTTGTACGCACTCTGATTGCCCACGTAAAAGACGCCGTAATTGTTGGGGCTGGTGCTGTCAATGTTCGCATAGACGGCGGACGCGGTCCAGAGGCCTGATTCCACCGAATAGGCATCGTTGGCCTCATAAGTTATCGCCCGGTTTTGCCAGGCGTTGTTGGCCGAGAGCGCATAGCCGGCGCTGCTGGCATGGCCGGTGCGGCTGGAATAGCCCAGCGTGCCCCGGCTGTCCCCGTCCCAGTCGTTCCAGTCGACCGTGCAGCCCGAGGTCACCCAGGGGTAGATGGTGAAGCTGGTCGAGCCGATGCCGGTGCCAGTGCGCCCCATGGGTATGAAGGAATGGGCGTAGATGCTCAATTCGGTCCCGCCCGACCCCCCATTGCCGTCATCGGCGCGGATGCCGTAGCCGTTGTTGTCGTCGCCGTCGGCATCAATGCTGGAGGTCATGTCGACAACCAGCCGCCAATGGCCGTTGGCGATGGGAGTGGAGGTCGTGTTGAGCAAGTCCATCCAGGCGTTGTCGCTGCCGGCGGAACTAGTGCCCAGGAAAGTCGCCACCTGGGCGCCGCTGGGGTTGAACAGGGTGTAACGGCAGGAGCTGTTCCAGCTTCCCCCCTTCTGCCAGTCGTTGGCCTCGCCGGCGCCGCCGCGGCCGATGTCGGCGTCATACAGCTGCACGCGCAATTGGCTCAATCCGGGGGGAACCTCGATGTAGTAATGATAGGCCCTGTTCATCGTGGCCGTGACATAATCCCCGTCGGAGCCATAAGTATAATAACCGAACTGCTTCAGCAGGGAAGCGCTGCCGGTCGAAGCGGCATAGGTGCCCTGGGCCGCAAACAGGACAAGCAGGACGGCGGAAAAAATCAAAAAACTGGATTTTTTCTGAGTATAAATTAGGGCTTTCACCTTTATCTCCTGAATAGTGAATTTCGTAAACTGAAGTATATAGAGGACCGGAATGGTTGTCAACAAAAAATGCCGCATATAGGGTTTTTCCTGAGGCATTTTTGATTTTTGGCAAGGGCCAGATTGAAGCAAAGAAAAAATACACGTATGGGGGTTTTTGTATACAATCGAAGAATGGCATTGGCAGGAGCGGGCAATCCCGGGATTTTTTTGTGCCAGTTGCCTGCTTGGGGCTCGACGCGGCCAATTGACAATCGGCCCAAAACAGGCTACAATTGGAGCCATTGAGCCCGTACCCCGCGCAGGGGTGCAGGAAATGCTGAATTGATGTAAGGATTTTCGGACCGTAACCCGCCATTGAGCCGGCAGCTCGATCCGGATCGACTCACTTTCATGATTCACGGCCTGGACAGGTTCAAAAATCGCCTAAAGGAAACGCAATGAAATCCAAAATGTGGAACGCGCAAACCAGAACGATCGGCCGCCAGCCTGCAGGACAAGCACCTGACATTCTCCCCCGCCGCCAAAAATATCTTGATAATTCCCCTGCCATCGGCGCTTTCGCCGCTCTGCTGCCCGAGCTGCAGCGGGCGGTGGCCGAAGAGGGCTACGTTGAGCCTACCCCCATCCAGGCCCAGGCCATCCCCCACCTGCTCGCCGGCCGCGACCTGATCGGCTGCGCCCAGACCGGAACGGGCAAGACCGCCGCCTTCATGCTGCCCATCCTGCAGCACCTGGTCCTGCACAAACGCCAGGCGGCCCCCCCGGGGGGACGGCGGCCATTCGGCCCGCCAGCGCGCAACCGGGCCCGCGTCCTGGTCCTGGCGCCGACGCGGGAACTGGCGACGCAAATCGACGCCAGCGCGGCCACCTACGGCCGCCACCTGCGCTTCCGCCACGCCGTCGTCTTCGGCGGCGTCAGCCAGTTCCAGCAGGTGCAGGCGCTCCAGCGCGGCCTGGACATCCTGGTGGCGACCCCCGGACGGCTGCTCGACCTCATGCAGCAGGGGCACGCCGCCCTGGACGCGGTCGAGATCTTCGTGCTGGACGAGGCCGACCGCATGCTCGACATGGGCTTTTTCCCCGACATCAAGCGCGTCATCGCCAAGCTGCCAGCCAGGCGCCGCTCTTTGTTCTTTTCGGCCACCATGGAGCCCGAAGTCGTATCGCTGGCGCGCACGCTGGTCCACGACGCCGTGCACGTGACCATCGCCCACGCGGCGCCGGCCGTCGAGCGCATCCGCCAGAGGGTCATGTTCGTCGACAAGGGCGACAAGGACGCCCTGCTGGCCTCGCTGCTCGCCGACTCACGCTGGGACCGGGTGCTGGTCTTCACCCAGATGAAGCACATGGCCAACAAGGTGGCCAAGAAGCTGGACGCCGCCGGCATCGCCGCCGCCGTCATCCACGGCAACAAGAGCCAGAGCGCCCGCACGGCGGCCCTGGCCAGCTTCAAGCAGGGGGAGGTCCGCGTCCTGGTCGCGACCGACATCGCCGCCCGCGGGCTGGACGTGGAGGGCATCTCGCACGTGATCAACTACGACCTGCCGGTGGAACCCGAAGTCTACATCCACCGCATCGGCCGCACCGCCCGCGCCGGCGCCGACGGCGACGCCGTCTCCTTCTGCTCCGCCGGCGAGCGCGATTTCCTGCGCGCGGTGGAGAAGATGATCCGCGCCAGCGTCCCGGTGGACAGCGGCCAGCGATTCCATTGCGAAAGCGCCCGCCTGGCGACCGGCGCCGCCGCCCGGCCGCCGGCAAAGGCGCAGCGCGGCAGCGGCAACAACGGCGGCCAGCGCCGCGCCCCCCGGCCGCCAGCCGGCAGCGGGCAAAAGTCTTATTTCAGGTCCACTCGCAGCTATCACCGCTGAGCGCTTGCATGTCCCGGCCGCGGCTGCTATAAAGGGCCATGGCCAAGAAGCTGGCGTACGAGCGCTACCTGTGGTTCCACGAGCGGTTGCGGGCCGGCCGCTTCCCCAAAATGGCCGACTTGGCTGAAAAATTCGAGATTTCCCGCCGCCAGGCGGCGCGCGAGATCGAATTCATGCGCCTCTTTCTCGGCGCGCCCATCGAGTATTCCCCTGGGCGCAACGGCTATTTTTACAGCGACGACACCTTCCAGCTCCCCGGGGCCTGGGTCTCGGAGGAGGAGGTCGTGTCGCTGGTGGTGGCCCGGCGCCTGGCCGCCGCCCTGCCCGACCGCGGGCTAAAGAGCCGCTTCGACTCCTTCCTGCGCAAGGTGGGGGGCGACATGGACCTCGACCTGCTGCAGCTGGAAAAAAAGGTCTCGCTGAAGAACGTCCGCTACGGCCGCGTCGAGCCGGCGGTTTTCCAGACCGTGCTGCGGGCGCTGGCCCGCGGCCGGCGCCTGGCCCTGGACTACGCCGCGGCCAGCGCCGAAGCGCCGTCGCGGCGCCTGGTCGACCCCCTGCACCTGCTGGTCTACATGGGCAACTGGCACCTGATCGCCTGGTGCCACCAGCGCCGGGCCGTGCGCGATTTCCTGCTGGCGCGCATGCGCGGGGCCGAATTGCTGGACGAGGCGCTGCAGAATCCCGCCAGCGCGGAAGAAATCAGGGACAAGCTGGAAAAGCACTACGGCATCTTCTTTGACGGTCCCGAGCGCCGGGTCGTGCTGCACTTCGCCCCGGCCGCCGCCCGGCGGGTGCGCGGCCAAATCTGGTTCCCGGGGCAAAAAATCGCCGAACGGCCCGACGGCTCGCTGCGGCTCGAGTTTCCCGTGGCCGACCTGCGCGAGGTGGTGCGCGACATCCTCCCCTTCGGCGCCGACGCCGAGGCGCTGGCGCCGCCCGAGCTTAGGAAAATGCTGGCCGCCGTCATCGCCGCCATGGCCGGCGTCTACGGCAAGAAGCGGGGAAAGGGCTGAAGCGGGCCGCGTTCAGCGCGGCTCGAGCGAGCGCCCGGGAAGCAGGGGCAGGGAGCCGGGCTTGAGCGCGGCCGGGCCGGCGGCCGGAAGCGGCTTGCCGCCGGCAATCGGCGCCAGGACCTGGGCGCAGTAATGCTGGAATCCGGGAATCATCTCCCTGGGCAGCGGCGCCGTGCTGGGCGACTGCAGGCGCAGGGGATTGACGTAGCGGCCGTTTTGCACCAGGCCGTAGTGCAGGTGTGGGCCGGTCGACAGGCCGGTCGAGCCCACGGTGCCGATCACCTGCCCCTGGTCGACGCGCTGGCCGGAGCGCAGTCCCGCGGCGAAGCGCTGCAGGTGGTAGTAGTGGCTGGCATAGCCGTTGCCGTGGCGGACGCTGACATAGTTGCCGCGCCCGTTGTCGCGGCCGCGGGCGGCCACCACTCCCGAGGCGGTGGCGCGCACCGGCGTGCCGTAGGGGGCGGCGAAATCGGTGCCGTTGTGCTGGCGCGAGTAGCCCAGCAGCGGATGGCGGCGCATGCCGTAGCGCGCGGTGACGCGGACGAAGGGCAGCGGGCAGCGCAGGAACATGCGCCGGGTGGAGCGGCCGTCGGGGTGGTAGTAGCCGCTGCCGCCGCCCGGTGCCGGGTAGCGCACGACCTGGATCCTATTGCCGCGGTTGACCATTTCGGCGGCCAGGATGTCGCCGTAGGCGGCCAGCCGGCCGCCGAGGTACTTTTTCTCCAGCACGGCCGCCACCGTGTCGCCGGGCTGGACGTCGCGGTTGAAGTCGACGTCGTACTCGAACATGCGCGACAGGGGTTCGAACAGCTCCATCATCTCGCCGGCGGCCAGGGTGGCTTCGTAGAGCGAGTT
>CAYXCX010000138.1:3936-5493 GCA_964463405.1 uncultured Clostridia bacterium | reverse complement strand
CACTCCTTGTGGAATGTCTCGTAGAACGTGCGGTGGTTGGCCAGGTCGGTCAGGCCGTCATAGCGGGCCAGGCGCTGCAACTGGGCCGTGCGCTCGCCGACGATGCGCTCGAGCCTACGCTCACGCGCCCGGGCGCGGCGCAGAAGCAGGAGAAAGAACCCGGCCACGAGCAGCAGCGCCCCCAGGGAAACGAGGATCCGGAACAGGGCGGTCTGGGTGAAGAACGGCTTCAGGGTGAAGGAGAACGCCGCTCCCTCGCGGTTCCATACGTCGTCGCCGTTGCCGGCGATGACGCGGAAGGTGTAGCGGCCGGGAGGCAGGTTGGTGTAGAAGGCGGAGCGCCGGCCGCCGGCCTGGACCCAGTCGGCGTCGAAGCCTTCCAGGCGGTAGGCGAAGCGCACCTTGTCCACTTGCAGGAAACTGATCGCCGTGTAGGAGATCTCCAGGTTGCCCGGGCCCGGGGCGACCAGCGCCGGCACGGCGACGGGGCGCGATCGGCCGTTGATCTGGACGCTTTCGATGGCCACCGGCGGCTCGATGCGGTTCAGGCTCTGGCGGTCGGGGTCGAACAGGACCAGGCCGCGGATGGTGGGAAACCAGACGCGCCCCCGGCGGTCGATGCAGCCGGCGGGCGAGGCCGGGCCGCTGCTCTCGGTCACCTTGATCCCCTCCGCCTTGCCGAAAGAAACGCAGGGGATGCGCCGCAGGTTACCGGAGGCGAAGGCCAGCAGGTCGCCCTTGGCCACGTGATAGATCCCCTTGTTGCCGTTCAGCCACAGCCGGCCGCGGGAATCCTCCAGGACCTGGAACGCCTGGTCGCTGTACAGGCCGTCGTGGCTGGTGAAGCGGCGCACGCTTTCGCCGCGGATCCAGATCAGCCCGGCGTGGTCGGTTCCGGCCCAGATGTCTCCCTGGCCGTCGACATGGATGGCCCAGACCGGCTGGTCGGAGATGTCCGGGCCGCCGACGGGGCGGAAGCGCCCGTTCTCCAGCACGGCCAGGCCGCCGTTGAACAGGCCGGCCCAGATGCGGCCGCGCTTGTCCTCGGCCAACGAATAGACGTAGTCATCGGGAAGGCCGTGGCGGCGGGTGTAGGTGGCGATGCGGCCGTTTTCGATGCAGTATAGGCCGCCGCCGTTGCTTCCGGCCCAGACGCGGCCGCGGGAATCGGCCAGCAGCGAGCGGATGATGTCGTTGTCCAGGCCGGGAAGGCGGATAAAGCGTAGGGGGCGCTCCGCATCCGGCAGGCGGAACAGGCCGCCGCCGTAGGTTCCCACCCACAGGGCGCCGTCGCCGCCCTGGGCGATCGACCAGACGTGCTCGCTGGCCAGCCCCTGTTCGCGGCCGAAAGCCTGCCAGGCGTTCCGGTGAAACCGGGCCAGGCCGCCGCCGACCGTCCCCGCCCAGATGGCTCCCTGGCGGTCCTCGAACACCGCCCGCACCGGGTCGACCGGCAGGCCGTTGCGCGAGCCATAGCGGATGAACTTGTCCTCCCGCAGCTGGATCAGGCCGTCGCGGGTGCCGATCCACAGGCTGCCCTCGCGGTCCTCCACGATG
>CAYXCX010000138.1:0-3926 GCA_964463405.1 uncultured Clostridia bacterium | reverse complement strand
CCGTCGGCCTGGAGATAGGTGAATCCGGTGAAGACCGGCTCCTGGTTGGTGCCGATCCACATCACCCCCCGGCTGTCGCGGTAGATGGCGCGCACGTCGCGCGAGGAGAGCGCAAAGGGCAGCGGTGCGATGCGTCCGTCGCGCCGGGTGGCCAGGCCGCCGCCGCTGGTGCCGATCCACAGCGTTCCCTGCGGGTCCAGGAAGAGGGAGCGTACGTCCTCATGGGGCAGGCCGTCGCCGGCGCGGAACACCTCGACCTTGCCGTCGGCCCGCAGGTGGTTCAGGCCGCTGCCGGTGCCGACCCACAGGCCGCCGGCTCCGTCCCCGGCCAGGGCGGCGATGTAGTCGGAAGAAAATCCCTGCGAGGCCGCTACCGGCCGGAAGCGGCTTCCCTGCCAGCGGTGGAGCCCGCCGGTGGTGCCGACCCACAGGCCGCCGGCGTGGTCCTGGAACAGGCAGAGGATCGAAATGCTGCGCAGGCCGTGTTCCTGGTCAAAGCGCTCGAAGCCCCTGGCGCTCCGCCGCAGCAGGCCGGCGGTGGTCCCCACCCAAAGGTCGCCGGCGTGGTCTTCCAGGAGGGCCTTGATGCCGTTGCTCTCCATTTGCGGCGTGTTGCCCTTGTCAAAAACGGTGAACTCGTGGCCATCAAAGCGGGCCAGCCCCTCGTAGGTCCCCAGCCACAGATAGCCGTCGCGAGTCTGGGCCAAAGCCATCACCGAACTCTGCGGCAGCCCGTTCTCGGCCGAGAAGATTTCCAGCGAGTAGTCGGAGAGCTTCAAGCCTGGATCGAGGGCGGGCAGTGAGAGGGAGGCGGCGATACAAAAGGCCAGGAACACTAAAGCCCGCATGTGCAAACGTTTCGGAATGCGCATTTTCCCCTGTTGACAGTATATTATAACGATAATGAGGATTGCAAGTCTACGGGACGTTTGGCCGCAAAAGGCTATCAACTGTCCTTTTCCCCATTATCCGTCCCGTTTTTGGGACAGCTTCCTGCTTGAATCTTGGCATGGCGCATGCTTGCCATTTGATGGAAAACGGAGTTCCTCGATGAGCAAAAGAAACAAAGGAGGCAACATGAAAGCCAAGGTCGGCCCGATCGGGTTCCTGATGGCTGCCGCGGTCCTGCTGGCCGCGCCGCTTTTTGCGGCCGAGGGGGCGGTTTACGGGCATGTCACGTTCGTGGAAAACGGCGCCGTGGTCGTCCGCGAGAACGGCGATAAGGAGCAGGCCCGGGTCAACCTGCCCCTGGCCCCGGGCGACATGCTGGTCACCTCGGGAGGCGGCCGCTGCGAGCTGCAGTTCGACAACGGCACCGTCGTCCGCCTGGACAAGGGGGGAAAGCTGCGCCTGGCCACGGTGCTCGCCCCCAGCCTGACCAGCAACTGGAAAATCACCACGTTGGAGCTGGAGCGCGGCCAGCTGTACGCCCTGCCGCAGTCCTACGGCCTGGAGATGTTCCAGGTCGTCACGCCCAACGCCGCCGTGAACCTGAAAAGCAGGGTGCGCGCCTTCATCCGCCTGGACGACGGCGGCGGCACCTCGTTCTTTTCCGACGGGGGCAAGTTCCAGCTTCTCTACGGGGCCGACAGCCGCTCGCTCAAGAAGGCCACCGTCCGCAGCGGCAGGCCGCTGGCCGTCAGCGCCGCCGACGCCCTGAGTGAGAAGGTGGAGAAGCGCGACCTGGATTTTGTCGCCTGGAACGAATACGTCGACAACCATTACAAGGAGCTGCACCGCGGCATCAGCAAGGTGCCGCCCAAGCTCAAGTTCGGCAACGCGGCCCTGACCCATTGGGCCGAGAAGTGGTCCTCGCTGTTCGGCGAGTGGATCTACGACGAGCTTTTCGGCTATGTCTGGCGTCCGGCCGACGAGCAGTTCGCCCATATGGCCCGCCCCTTCTTCCACGCCGATTTCGCCTACGTCGGCGACCAGCTGTTCCTGATCCCGCAGCAGCCCTGGGGCTGGGTGCCGGCGCATATGGGCACCTGGGTGTGGATGAAGCGCGGCTGGACCTGGGTGCCGGGCGACTGGTTCCACAGCGGCTGCGTCGATTACCGGGGCCTCTATTCTTACGCCATCGACGCCCCCTATTACGGCTTCCCCACTTTCGACTATTTCTGGCGCAAATACTTCTACCGCCAACCCGGATGGGGCAACCAGGCCGGCGAGCCGGGCTTTCCCAACCGGCCGCCCAGAAAGCCCGGGCTGCCCGGGCAGGTGATCACGCTGGTCAAGAAGGTCTTGCAGGCCCCGGACAGCAGCGAGAGCAAGCGGCTGGCCACGAACAGGGAGAGCGTGGCCATCGAGGGCGTGAAGCTGCCGGCCGTGCCCAAGGCGAGCCTGCGGGTGCCGCGGCCCGCCGTGTCGGCGGCCGACCGCAGCGGCAACCGCGCCGGCGAGCCCGACCGCCTGGTGCTGAAGCGCGACTGGAACCCCGACAGCCGCTGGGCTTCGCGGCGCCGGGTGACCATCCAGTACGAGGGCAATGCCGTCAAGTGCCCCGAACTGGGGGCTTCGTCGGGCGACCGGCGGAGCATCGGCCGCGCCGGGATCCGCGACTCGGTCCATCTCGACTCGGGAAGCCATGCGATAGAAAAGCCGGCAGGATCCGGTGCTGACAGCGGCGCCGGAACCAAGAACGACGCCGCGGGGGACAATTCCGGGGAGCGCGCCCACAAGGACGACGGCAAATAAACGGCCAGCCTCAATCCCGGCCCGCCCAACCGGGGGCCGGGCTTTTTTTCGCCCTGCCGGCCGTCAGCTTTTGCGGGTGGGGCTTTGCTTGGGCAGCAGCAGGGTGGCCGCCACGGCCACGAAGCCGGCGACGAAAAAGGTCAGCAGGCGCGAGGTGAGCCGGGCGTTCATGCCCGTGACGCTCCACAGCACCGTGAACAGCAGGCCGCTGACGATGGTGGCGATCACCGCCCGGCCGTGGTAGCGCTTCCAGAACAGGGTGAGCAGGATGACGACCGAGAAGGTGCCGCCGACGCCGGCCCAGACGTAGCCCACGATGGTGAAGATGAGGCGGGTGGGCATGACGTAGGCCAGGGCCAGGGCCACCGCGGCCAGCAGGGCGGTGATGAGGCGCGAGCGGCGCAGGCAGGCCTTGGCGTCGTCCGCACGCGGGCGCAAGCGGGCCAGGTTCTCCGAGAGTTCCGACGCCGACAGGACCAGCAACGAGTCGGCGGTGGAGACCATGGCGGCGATGGCTCCGGTGACAAGCAGGGCGGCGAGCCACGGGGGAAACAGCGCCAGCAGGACGGCAGGCAGAACGTGCTCCTGGTCCTTCAGCCCGGACGGGCCGAACATGGCCAGGCCGATCCAGCCGATGGCCAGGGCGCCCGCGTAGGCGACCAGGGTCCAGGCGATGCCGATGTTGCGGGCCTTCCTGGCCTGGACCGCGTCGCGGATGGCCATGAAGCGCAGGCTCAGCTGCGGCTGGCCGCCCAGGTAGCCGAAAAACCAGGAGAAGCCGGCCAGGATCATCACGCCGGCGGCGAACCCCGACGCCGCGCCGCTGAGCGACGTGTAGCTCGGGCCGGCGGCGGCCAGGGCCCGGGGGATGGAGGAGGCGAACAGCCCCGGGGTGCGGGCGATGTAGAGGAGGCCCACGATGGGGGTGACGACCAGGGCCACGATCATCAGCACCGCCTGCACGCAGTCGGTGTAGACCACGCTGCGGAAGCCGCCGTAGATGGTGTAGGGGACGATGACCAGCGCCGTGGCCAGCATGCCCCAGCGCTCAGGCAACCCGAATAAGGTGAAGAGGGTCTTGCCGCCCCCCAGGAACTGGGCGCCGACGTAGAAGAAAAAGAAGAAGACGATGGCCAGGCTGGCGACCGCGCGGATGGCCCCCTCCGTCTCGCCGTGCCTGCGGGCGATGTACTCGCTGAAGGTGTTGGCCTGGAACTTCTCGGCCTCGT
>CAYXCX010000137.1:0-5529 GCA_964463405.1 uncultured Clostridia bacterium | reverse complement strand
CCAGGCGAAATGGTCGGCGAAGCGGCTGGGCTGGCGGTCGGCGGCGGTGCGCTCGGGGCGGGCCTGGCGGAAGGCCAGTCGGCTGACCCACACGGCGGCGGCGGTCAGGGCGGCGGCCATAATCGCGATTTGCTCCGAGCCGATGCGCACCGACAGCGCGCCGGTGAGCAGGCCGCCCAGGACCGAGCCTGCGGTCGTGCAGGCGATGATGTAGCCGTTCCAGCGCTTGCCGTCCTCGGTCGAGAACTGGCTGTTGATAAAAGCCCAGGACTGCTCGACGATCAGCACGATATAGGCCTGCGCGAAGACGTAGAGAACGAAGGCGCTGCCTGGGAGGAGATTCCGGGCGCCGAGGGCGGCCGCCGCCAGGACCAGTCCCGAGCCGAGCAAGGTGACGGCGTAGGTGGCCGAAGGCCCGAAGCGGCGCAGGAGGCCGCTGACGAGGAGCGTCAGGGCGACCATGGCCAGAGGCACCAGCATCAGCGCCACGGGAAGCAGTCCGGCCCCGTGCTGCGCCAGGAACACCGAGGAGGCGGCCGAGCGCACCATTTCGTAGGCCATCAGCGCCAGGAAAGCGGCGGCGGTCAGGGTCAGCACCGGCGGCATGAGCTTGGGTCGTTCAGGCATCGGCCCATTGTAGCACAGATGGCGCTGCCGGACGCGGCGCGTTGACAGGCCCGGGGGGCATGCTATAATGAACTCTCGCCCCGCGCACGGGGCAGACGGGGAATCTTGAGCAAAGGCAGCCGCACTCTTGTCAACCTGCTGGCCTTCCTGCTCTTCTTTTTCACCTTCGACCGCCTGGGATTTCAGGCCCTCAAGGGCCTGGAGAGATCGGCGCTCGAGAAGCAGGGCTTTCTCGCCCTTTTCGTCCACCGGCGCGCTTTTTACAGGAATTTTTTCGACATCCCGCGCGGCACCTTCGACACCGTCGTCATGGGCACCTCGCGCACCCACCGCGGCATTCATCCCTATTACCTGTACAAGCACGCCGGGCTCAGCGCCTTCAAGAATGCCAATGCCAAGTGCAAGCCGAAGTTCAACTATTTCTTCTACCAGCGCTACAAGCAGCATGCCGGCGCCCCGTCCGTGCTGATCTATGGGCTGGACTATTTCATGTTCATGGTGAAGACCAACGCGCCTTTCCTGCGCCGCTTCACCGGCGAAGACGAATCGGCCCTGGACGCGCGGGGCATTTCGCTGCTGTGGAGCAACAAGGCCGCGATCGACGAGATGCTGAACGATGCCCTGGGCGAGCTCGCCGGCGCGGGCGAGGATGAGAAGGGTTCCGGCCCGCCGCGCCAGCGCCGCGACCTTCCGCCCAGCGCCGCCCACATCGACCCTTTCATCGGCTATGCCAAGCTGCGCGCCATCGACGGCGTCCGCCCGGCCCGCGTGAAGCGGTTCCCCTATGTCCCGTTCCCGGGCCGGGAGGGCGAGTGGTTCCTCAAACTGCTGCGGGAGTTCGAGCGGGACGGGGTGACCGTTTTCCTCGTCAACCTGCCCGACCATATCGGCACCTACGAGAGCAACTTCGAGGGCGCAAAATTCATGGCCGACATCGGGCGCCTGACTGGCCGCTTCCGGAACGTGCACGTGCTCGATTACAACCGTCCCGACCGCTTCCCCCTGGCCCGCGACTCCCATTTTCTCGACGGCGGCTACGGCTGGGCCAATTCCCACCTTTCCGACCAGGGGGCCAGGGAGTTGAACCGCCTGCTGGCCGTCGACTTGAAGAAGATCATGCGCCGGCGCTAGCCGCCGGCCCGGTCAGAACCTTAGGTAGATGAATTCGTTGCTCTTGTCCACGCCGAGCAGGATGACCAGGCAGGCGGCCAGCGCCAGGGCGGCGGCCTTGAGCAGCGGCGGGCAGGCGCTGACGAAGCGCGGCCGATGCTTTTGCGCCAGGTCGAGCAGCGCCAGGGCGCCGGCGAGCGCCAGGTTCAGGCCGAGGTGCCCCAGGCCGAAGGCGGGAAAAGCCAGCCCGGCGGACGCGAGGAACGCCCACGCCGCGGCCAGCGAGGGCGAGCGGAAAAACACCCAGGCCAGCGTGACCAGGGCGAAGGTGGCGAGCACGGACCAGCCGTCGCGCAGGAAACGGTTGCCGGCGAAAACCCTGCGGCGCAGGTGGGCGCGCTTCCGCTTGCTGATCTGTCCCAGGCTCAGGTAAATCCCGTAGAGCAGCCCCCAGAACACGAACGTCCACCTGGCCCCGTGCCAGAAGCCGGCCGCGAGCATTGTGAGCAGCGTCGCCGCCGAGTAAATGAGATGCTCGGCCTTGATCCCGGCGACGCGGTCCTTCTTGATCCGGCGCGAGACGGCGAAGGACAGGGGCAGGAACAGGTAGTCGCGCAGCCAGGAGGAGAGGCTGATGTGCCAGTTGCGCCAGAACTCGGAGACTGAGCGCGAGAGGTAGGGGTAGGAAAAATTGGCCACCGCGGCATGGCCGAACAGCCTGGCTGCGCCGTTGGCGATGTCGCTGTAGCCGGAAAAATCGGCGTAAATCTGGATCGAATAGAGGCAGGCCGCCAGCGCCACGTGCAGCCCCTTCTGCTCCGGGGCGGCGAACACCTCGTTGACGTAGAAAGCGAGGCGGTCGGCCACGACCAGCTTCTTGAAGGCGCCGAACAGGATCCACTTCGTCCCCTGGTAGAGGGCGGCGGCGTCCCATTTGCGGCTTTGCCGGAGGTTCTCCTGGAACGAACCCCAGCGCTGGATGGGGCCGGCCGTGATCTGCGGGAAGTAGAACAAATAGAGGAGCACGCGCAAAGGGTTTCCGGGAGCGGCATTTCCCCTGCGGACGTCAATCAGGTAGCCGAGCCCCTTGAACAGGAAAAAGGAAAGCCCCACCGGCATGACAATGCCGCCTTTTACGGTCGCCGCCCAGGCAAGCGACCCGGGAAGCAGGCCGAGGAAAAAATCCCTGTAGCGTAGGAACAGAAAGATCGCCAAGGCGGCCACGACGGCCGCAAGAAAAGCGCGCCGGCGCCGTTTTGCCCGCGGGCGGCCGGCGGCGAACCCGCCGCCGATGAACACGGCGGCCAGGGCCAGCAGAAGCCAGAAGCCGCGGCCAAAAAAATGGAGATAGAACGCCGCGCTGGCCGCCAGCAGCAGGGCCGCCTGCAGGTTGCGCCGCGGCACCAGGTAATAGAGGGCCAGGAGCAGTGCCGGCGCCGCCAAGGAGATCAGGGTGAGGCGAAACACGCGGGATTATATGCCGGCCGGCGCAGCGAGTCAACGAGGGGAGGGCGTGGCGGCGCGAGGGAGGAGGCAGGGATTGGCAGCGGGAAGGGGCCGGCAAATCCGGGTACGCCGCCGCTTGCCTGGCGGAGCGCCTTGCGCTATGATGAAAGGCAGAGGTGACCCCGCCATGAACGACGTCAACGACCTGGTCGAGGAATTGCGCATGCTGATCGTCGCGCCCGAGATATCTCCGCCGGAGCGCTTCACGCTGGCCGTGAACAGGATCGCCGATTTTCTTGCCGGCGCCTTCGGCGTGGAAAAATCCGAGGTGGCCGTCCTGTGGCGGCGCGGCGATGCGCTGTCTTTCCTCTGGCCCGAGTTCCTCTCCGCAGCCAAGGAACTGGATATCGCCTCGAAGCGCCCCGTGGC
The DNA here is from genome assembly GCA_964463405.1 of uncultured Clostridia bacterium. GTDB lineage: Bacteria > Acidobacteriota > Aminicenantia > UBA2199 > UBA2199 > UBA2199. Next base: position 1,917 of record CAYXCX010000137.1, on the reverse strand, counting down.
CGCCAACATCTTCCGCAGCGGCGCCTCATTCCTCGACAACCGCCTCCAGGAGCACGAGCACATGGTCGAATACGAGTTCGTCAAGGAGGACGACGGCGAGGCGCGGCGCATCTGGAAGATGATGGGCGTCGCCGTCACCGTGAACGCGGAACGGCTGGGCGTCATTCAGATCTCGCGCAAGCGCAGGGCGTTCGGCGAACCGGGCCCCGATTTTACCCCCGGGGACCTCGAGCACCTGGAAAAGCTTGCCGCGCGCCTGGGTCCTGGCATCAAGGCCATCGTGCCTTTCTAGAAGAGGGTTGGGCGCAGGGCATGCGGCAGCCGTCGACCCGCACTCTTCCTGTTGGTTGGTTACGTCGCCCTGGGGAAGATCAGCGTGAACGTGGCGCCGCGGCCCGGTTCGCTCTGCACGCCGATGCCCCCGCCCTGGAGCTCGACGAGTTTCTTGACGATGTAGAGCCCCAAGCCGGCGGCCGTCTGGCCTCCCGCGGCCCTGGCGTCGCGGCGCCTGAACTTGTCAAAGATCCGCTCCCGCTCCTCCGGGCTCAGCCCCGGCCCCTCGTCCGCGACTTCCAGGCGCACCCAGGGGCCGTTGACGCCCACCTGGACCCGGACCGGTCGGCCAGGGGGGGAAACCCGGAGGGCGTTGTCCAGAAGGCTGTCGACGATCTCCTGCAGGCGCACGGGGTCGGCCTGCACCAGACAGCTGCCCTCGCCGCTCACCTCGATCGCCTGTTCGCGGGCCGCGGCCAGTCGCCTGGCCAGCGCCTCCAGGTCGACGCTCTGCGGCCGTATTTGGATTTCGCCGCCTTCGATCGTCGCGGACTCGAGCATTTCGTCGATCAGCCCCAGCATGCGCTCCGCGGAGCGGCGGATCACCTCCACCTGCTTCCGCGTCCGCGCCACGTCTTGGGGATAACGCTGCAGGAGCTCGGTGTTGCCCAGGATGGCCTGCAGGGGATTCTTCAGCTCCTGGGCCGCGAGCCCCAGAAGCTCGACCTTGTGGAGATTGGCCTGGCGCAGCTCCTTGACAGCGGCGCTCAGGTCGTCGTTCGCCTGGCGCAGCTGCCCGGTCCGCTCGTTGACCTGGCGCTCCAGCTCGGCGTTGATCCGCTGCAGGCTGCGATGCTTGCGCTGCTCCTCGATGAAAAACGTGATGAAGATGACGGTCAGGTAGCCGAGCACCACGTACTCGGCCACGAGGATGCCGTCGTAATGGCCCTGGCCGACGGCAAAGTCGTTGACGCCGGCGACGAGGCCGGGGATGAACGCCGCGACGGCCAGGCGCTTGTCACGCCTGCCCAAGGGCGCGCGCAGAGCCTTCAGCAGCGAGAAGCCGTAGGTGCCGACGACGAACAGCGACAGCAGGCGGTAGGCGATGCCGTGGCTGGCGAAGTGATAGTCGAAACGGATGCCCAGGAACAGCACCCGCAGGTGGCGCACCGGCAGGTCGAGAAAGAAGGGAAAGGGGATGGTCAGGGCCACCAGGATGCCCAGGACCAGGAACATGCGCGGCACGCGCAGGCTGTGAAAAAAGATCTCGTAGATGCAGTAGAACCAAAAAACGGTCAGCAGGACCATGGCCGCCAGCTTGAGGCGGTGGAACAGCAGGGCCTGGCCTGGGGCGATGTCACGGGAGAGGAACAGCTCGAACAGGGCGAAGAGGGCGCAGCCGAAGCTGGACAAGGCGAAATAAAAATACTTGTCGACCGCCCGCGTGACCAGCAGGAAGCGCAGGAAATAGAACAGGCTGAGGGTGAGAAAAATGGCGCTGATGAAGCTGAGAATGACCTGGAACGCGGTCATCGTGTCACCTCATGCCTCGGGGCGCTCGAATATCCCCGTTGCCGATTGTAGGCGGGTGTTTTCGGGAAGTCAAGGAATGCCAGCGCAAGAACCCGCCACGCGGCGGACGGC
>CAYXCX010000136.1:0-5552 GCA_964463405.1 uncultured Clostridia bacterium | reverse complement strand
AATACGGCCTTCTGGCGCCGGGGGCTGACCGAGGCCGGCCTGATCATCAAGGACGGGGAAACCCCCATCGTGCCGGTGATGCTCTTCAACGCCAAGCTCTCCCAGGACTTCGCCCGCGAGCTTTACCAGGAGGGGATCTACGCCGTGGGCTTCTTCTTCCCGGTGGTGCCCAAGGGCCAGGCGCGCATCCGCACCCAGCTGTCGGCCGCCCACGAGGCGCACCACCTGGAAAAGGCCCTGGCCGCCTTCGCCAAGGTGGGGAAAAAGTTCGAGATCCTGCACAAGACGAAGCAGGAGATCATCGACCGCTTCGGCCTGTGACGCGGTGACCCTGCGCGAGAAGGCCGGCCAGCTGCTGCTGGTCGGCTTCCGCGGGCTGGAAGCCGGCCCGCGCTCCCCCATCCTGCGCGCCGTGGCCGCCGGGCTCGTCGGCGGCGTGGTGCTGTTCGACACCGACGTCAAGCTGAAACGGGAACGGCGCAACATCGCCTCCCGCCCCCAGGTCCGCAAGCTGATCGCCTCGCTGCAGCGGGCGGCCCCTATCCCGCTGCTGGTGGCCGTCGACCAGGAGGGGGGCAGGGTGGCGCGGCTCAAGGAACGGCATGGCTTCGCCCGCATGCCCGCCGCCCGCGCCCTGGGCCGGGCCGACGACCCGCACGAAACCCGGCGCCTGGCCGCCGAGAGCGCCGCCATGCTGGCCGAGGCGGGATTCAACCTGAACTTCGCTCCGGTCGTGGACTTGGACACCCATCCGCGCAACCCGATCATCGGCCGGCACGGGCGCAGTTTCTCGGCCGACCCGGCCGTGGTCGTGCGCCACGCCCGGCAGGTGATCGAAGCCCACCGCCTCCAGGGCGTCGCCTGCTGCCTGAAGCACTTCCCGGGCCATGGCAGCTCGCGCCGCGACTCGCACCTGGGATTCACCGACGTCAGCGCCACCTGGCGGCCGCTGGAGCTGCAGCCCTACCGCGCCCTGATCGCCGAGGGCCTGGCCGACGCGGTGATGAGCGCCCACGTGTTCAACCGCCACCTGGACCCGGAGCTGCCGGCCAGCCTGTCGCCGGCGATCGTGAACGGGCTGCTGCGTCGCGGCCTGCGTTATTCGGGCGTGGTGGTCTGCGACGACCTCGACATGCGGGCGATCGGCGACTTCTGGGGGCGCGAGCGTGCCCTGCAGCTGGCGCTGAACGCCGGCAACGACCTGCTGCTGATCGCCAACAACCTGGCCTACGACGCCGACGCCGCCGGCCGGGCCGTGGCGGCCCTCCTGGAGGGGGCGGCGGCGGGCCGTGTCAGGGCGGCGCGCATCGCCGAGGCCTGCGCCCGCGTCCTGGAGCTGAAAAAGCGCCTGGCCAGCCGCTAGCCCAGCCCGGCGGCCGCGGGAAACTCGACAAAGAAGACGCTGCCGCCCCGCGGGCCGTTCTCGGCCCAGATGCGGCCGCCGTGCTTGCGCACCAGAAGCTCGGCGATCGACAGCCCCAGGCCGGTCGAGGACTCGCCGCCAGTGGGACGGGCGCTCAAGCGCTGGAACTTCTTGAACAGGTTGCGCTGGTCTTCGCCGGTGAGCCCCGGCCCCTGGTCGCGCACGGCCGCCACCACCGCCGCTTCGGCGCGGCTGACCTGGAGGGTGATGACCCCGCCGCGGGGCGAAAACTTCACGGCGTTGCTGATGAGGTTGTCGAATACTTCCTTCAGCCATTCCAGGTCGCCCATGACCCGGCAGCCCGGCTCGACCTGCTGTTCCAGCCGCTGCTCCTTCTGGCGCATGGGCTCGGCGAACCCTTCGGCGGCCAGGACCAGCAGTTCGCCCATGTCGATCTCCTGCAGCTCCAGCTTGATGTCGCCGCGCTCGAAGCGCGAGATCTCCAGCATCTCGTTGATCAGGGTGAGCATGCGCCTGGAGGCCAGGGTGATCTTTTCGGCCAGCATGCCGCCCGCCGGGGCCTCGCGTCCCTGGTGGCGGATCAGCTCGGCGGCGCCCATGATGGCCTGCAGCGGGTTCTTCAGGTCGTGGACGGCGATGCGCTGCAGCTCGTCCTGCATGCGGTTGGCCTGGAGCAGCTCCTCGTTCAGGCGCGACAGCTCCGCCGTCCTCTCGCGCACCAGCGCCTGAAGCTGCTTCTCGCGCCGCTGCAGGCTGCGGAAGCGCCAGCGCGCCGCCAGCACGGCCAGCAGCAGCAAGGCCAGCGCCGCCAGGACCCAAAACCAGGAGGTCTGGTGGAAATGCGGCCGCAGGCGGAAGGGCAGGCTGGCCCCCTGCTCATTCCAGACGCCGTCGTTGTTGCAGGCGATCACCTGGAAAACGTAGTCTCCGGGCGGCAGGTTGGTGTAGGAGGCCTGGCGCTGGCCCGTCTCGGCGCTCCAGCCGCTGTCGTAGCCCCGCAGCCAAGTCTTGAAGCGCACCTTCTCGGGCACCAGGAAGCTCAAGGCGGTGTAGGTGAACTCCAGCTTGCGCCGCCCCGGCGCGACGGCAATGGCGGTGCCCGGCTCGACGGGGCGCCCGTCGACGGCCATCTCCTCGATGTAGACCTTGGGGACGTGCTCGTTGCGCTTGCGGTAGTCGGGTTCGACCACGGCCACGCCCTTGATGGTCGGGAACCAGAGCTTGCCGTCGCGGCCTTTCCACCCCGCCGGCTGCGCCGGCCCGGTGCTTTCGACCCCGCGCACGCCCTCGGACACCCCGAAGGCGAACGAACGCACCCGCGGCAGGCGGCCGTCCGCGAAATCGTTCAGCTCGGCCTTGCGGACCCGGTACGCCCCCTTGTTGCAGTTCATCCACAGGAAGCCGTGGTCGTCCTCCAGGATCTGGAAGGCCACGTCGTTGAACAGCCCGTCGCGGGTGGTGATGGCGCGGAAATGCCCGTCACGGAAGCGGCTCAGGCCGCCGCTGTTGGTGCCGATCCAGAGCGTCCCGTCGCCGTCGGGGTGGATGGTCCAAATGGCGTTGCGGCTGCCGCGCGGCTCGGGCGCGAAGTTGGTGACCTTGCCGTCGCGGAAGCGGTACAGGTCGCCGTTGTAGGAGCCAGCCCAGACGGAACCGTCGCGGTCCTGGGCCAGGGCGTAGATAAAGTCGTCCTGGAGGCCGTTGCGCCGGCTGACGTTCTCGATGCGGCCGCCGGGGCGCAGGATGTCGATGCCGCCGCCGTTGCTGCCGGCCCAGATCGAGCCATCGCGGGCGGCCAGCACGGCGCGCACGATGTCGTTGGCCAGCCCCTCGCGCGTCGTCCAGGCCTGGATCCGGCCGTCGTGCAGCCGGTGCAGGCCGCCGCCGTAGGTGCCGAACCAGATGGCGCCGTCGCCGGCCTCGGCGATCGACCACACGCGCAGGCTGCGCAGCCCGTCCTTTTCGGCGAACACGCGGAACGCGCCGTCGCGGAAGCGCACCAGGCCGCCGCCGATGGTGCCGATCCAGTAGGCGCCGGAGCGGTCCTGCAGCACGGCGCGGGTCAGGTCGACCGGCAGGCCGTTCCGCGAATTGTAAAAGACGTAGCGGTCGTCCTTCAGCCGGCACAGGCCGCCGCCGAACGTGCCGATCCACAGGCTGCCCTCGTGGTCGTCGACCAGGGCGCGCACCGAGTCGTTGCTCAAGCCCCGCCGCTGGTCCAGGCCGGTAAAGCCGCCGTCGGCGAAGCGGTTCAGCCCGCCGTTGTCGCTGCCAACCCACAGGGTGCCGCGCCGGTCCTGGTGAATGACGCGCACGCGGCTTCCCGACAGGTTCTCCCGCTGCGAGTAGCGGCGCAGCCCCGCCCGGCCCAGGGCGACCAGGTAGTCGCCGGCGGTTCCGACCCACAGGGTGCCGTCGCGGGCCGCGCACAGGGACCAGACGGCGTTGTCGGCCGGGCCGCCCGGCAAGGGCTGGCGGGCGAAGCGACCGCCCTGGCGGCTGCGGAAGAGGCCGTCGCTGGTTCCCGCCCACAGGGCGCCCTCGGCGTCGAAGCATAGCGCCGAGACGTACGCCGGAAGCGAACCGTCGCGCGCTGCCGGGGTGAAGGCGCCGTCGCGGTAGCGGCAGAGGCCCAGGGTGGTCCCCACCCACAGGGCGCCGTCGGGGGCGAAGGCCAGCGAGAGGACGAAATCCCCGGCCAGCCCGTCGGCCGTCGTGTAGTTGCGGAAGCGGCCGGCGCGGCGGCAGAGAAGCCCGTTGGGCGTGCCGATCCACAGGGCGCCGTCCGGGCCCTCGGCCATGACCAGCATGCTGTTGTTCTGGATCTCGGCGGTGTTCGACTTGTCGTAGACGGTGAAGCGGCGGCCGTCAAAGCGGCACAGCCCCTCATAGGTTCCGATCCACAGGTAGCAGTCGCGGGTGTGGGCCAGGCACAGCACCGAGTTCTGCGGCAGCCCGCCGCTGTCGGTGTTCCAGGTATCGACGATGAAGTGGTCGATCTGCTTGCGCGGGTCCAGCGACCAGGCCGGGGCCGCGGCCAGGAAGGCCAGCGCCAGGAGCGCGCCCAGGCGGATACGGCGGCGCCCCATGCGGGACGGCGGCTGGCGCAGCGCGCGGGCGTGATCCTTCATGCCTTATAATATGCATGCCGCCGCGTTTTTTTTCAAGCGCGCCGCCCCGCTGCGGCCGGCTTCCCTTGCGGCCCGTCCTGGTGTACAATGGGAGCCAAGGAGCCCGCCGATGTACCAGCGCGTGAAATACGATTTCAAGCAGGAGATCATCAAGATCAAGGATTCGGGGCTGTTCAAGGAGGAGCGCACCATCCTCTCCAGCCAGAAGCCCGAGATCCACGTCCAGTTCCCGGCCGGATCGGAGCCGCGCGAGGTGCTGAACTTCTGCTCCAACAACTACCTGGGCCTGGCCAACCATCCCGACATCATCCGCGCCGCCCACGAGGCGCTCGACCGCTACGGCTTCGGCCTGGCCTCGGTGCGCTTCATCTGCGGCACGCAGGACCTGCACAAGCGGTTGGAGGAGAGGATCTCCCGCTTCTACGAGACCGAGGACACCATCCTCTACTCCTCGTGCTTCGACGCCAACGGCGGGCTTTTCGAGAGCCTGCTGGGCACCGAGGACGCCATCGTCACCGACGCCCTGAACCACGCCAGCATCATCGACGGCATTCGCCTGTGCAAGGCCAAGCGCTTCATCTACGAGCACTCGGACCTGGCGTCGCTGGAAAGCGCGCTGAAGAAGGCCCGCGAGGGGCTGGACATCTGGGACGGGCCCGGGCTGGACAAGGAGCCGGTGCCCGCGCGCAACATCCTCATCGCCAGCGACGGCGTGTTCTCCATGGACGGGGACATCTCCGACGTGCGCTGCATCATCGAGCTGGCCAACCGCTACGACGCCCTGGTGATGGTCGACGAGTCGCACGCCACCGGCTTCCTGGGCCGCAGGGGGCGCGGCGCCGTCGAGGTCCACGGCGCCGTGGGCGAGGTCGACCTCATCACCTCCACCCTGGGCAAGGCCATGGGCGGCGCCACCGGCGGCTTCACCACCGGCCGCCGCGAGATGATCGAGATCCTGCGCCAGAAATCGCGCCCCTACCTGTTCTCCAACACCCTGGCGCCTTCGATCGCCGCCGCCGGCATCGCCGCCTTCGACC
>CAYXCX010000135.1:0-5586 GCA_964463405.1 uncultured Clostridia bacterium | reverse complement strand
AAGCTGGGCGGCATCGGCGGTGTTGATGTTGACCAGCTTGGCCCCTCCGGCCGGGGGGTTTGCCGGCTTGTCGGCGGCCGCCAGCGGAGCGGCCGCGGCCAGGGTCAGGGCCAGGATGACCAACAGGGTGAGAATGGGTTTTGTGTTTGACATGCGTAACCTCCTGCCCTGCTGCCATCATTCCCGGTGCCAAGCCGAGCGCAAAGAGCATTCAGCGGGACTCATGGCCGATGGCAAAGGATAAACCGGCCTCCATCTCCTTCCCGGCCCTGCAGGCTGACGTAATGTTTTCTTTACTAGTTGCTTCAAGGGCCGTATAGGGGGCTTTACCCACGGCCGCCGGTTTGCGCCGCGAAACCCTTGCGGGGCGGCGGTTTCCGCCTGCCGCTCCCTTGGCACGGAAAATGAATCCCGGGAGCCAGGAGGCACGCATGCAAAAAGGCTTCACTTTGATCGAGACCATGGTTTCCCTGGCGCTGCTGGCGTTTGTCATCCTGGCCGGGGCGCGGCTGCTGGGGGCGGCGCTGGCCCAGACCCGAGGGGCGGCCCTGCGCTTCCGCCTGGCGGAAGCGCTCGACAACCAAAAGAACACCCTCGCCTCCCTGCCCTGGGAGGCCGGCGACCTGGTCGGCGGCGACCACTCCCGGACCGAGCCTGAGGCAAGGTTCACCTGGCGGGTGGAGGATGTCGAACTCCTCCTCAAGCGAGTGCGCCTGCGGGCCGCCCTCGGCCGGCAGCAACTGGAGCTGGTCCTGAACCGCTCGCGCTATATCCTGGAGGCCCGGCCATGATCCGCGGCTTCGGCTTGCTGGAGATGGTGATCGCCATTTCGCTGGGGATGGCCGTGCTGACCGTGATCATCGCCCATGCCGGCGAAGCGGGTCGGATGGAAAAGAAAATCGGCGGCAACCAGCAGCGGCTGGAGGCGATCTTCCACGCCGTGGACGCCATCAAGTCCGACTTGAACAAATGCGGCATGCGGCTGCAGGAGGCGCGCCCCGGCAGCGGCCTCGCCCCTTTCGCCGCTTCGCCGGGGGCCTTCTCCTGCACCTACGGCCTGGCCGACGAGCCGCTGCTGGAGGGGGCGCTGCGCGGGCAGCAGTCGCTGCGAGTCGCCGCCGGCGAATGCTTCCGCAAGGGCCGGGCCGTCCTGCTTGTCGACCCGTCGCGGAGAGCCTGGGAACTGAACGAAGTCCAGTACCGCCTGGACGGGGCCCTGGTCTTGGCGCGGCCGCTGCAGAGCGACTTCCCGCGCCACAGCGCGGTGGTGGCGCTGAAGAAGGTCGAGTACAAGTATTTCCCGGCCCAGCGGGCGCTGAAGCGCCGCAGCGACAACGGCGCCTTCCAGCCGCTGCTGGAGGAGGTCAGCGATTTTTACGTGACGTTCTTTCCCGACGCCAACTCGGTCCTGTACCGCATCGAGATCGACCGCAAGGAGCAGGTGCGCGGCTACGTCTTCCTGCTCAACGCCGTGTGAGCATGGGACGCCGCGGCCACATCGTTTTGGTCCTGCTTTTCGCCCTGCTGCTGGCCGCCTCGGGGCTGGCGCTGCTGACGCACGGCGAGCTGCACGTGGGGGTCGTCGCCGCCCGGCGCAACCGGCGGCTGGAGGCTGCGGCCCGCGAGCAGGCGCTGCTGCTGGGCCTGCACCGCTACCGCCAGGCCCTGGCCGGACTTGACCTGCAGCCCGGCTCCGATCCCGAAGGGGAGCTGCTCGCTGCGGAAAAATTTCCCGCCTGGAGCGAGGGCGGGATCGAGGTAAGCCATGCGCTCGGCCGCCGGGAGCTGGCCGGCGGCGACGGCTGCCGCGTCACGCGCTTCGACTGCCTGTTGCGCGCCAGGAGGCGCAACGGCCGCCTGGAGCACGCCGGCCGCGCCTCGGTCGAACTGGTCAGCGGCGACGTGGCGGTCGGCGAGGCCGGGCTGCTGATCGGCGGGGAGCCGGCGCCTGCCGCCGCCTGGCTGGCCGGGCATGGGGTGAGCCACGGCGGCTCGCTGCTGCCCCAGGTCGGCTGCCCGGCGCCGCTCATGGAGCCGGGCAAGCTGCTGGCCGCGGCGCTGGGGCTGCCGGTCGAGCTTCCCGACTGGGCGGCCGTGCGCGCGGCGTTCGGGCTGGAGCCGGGAAGCGAACCAGTCGCGCCGGGCCTGTACCTGGCGGGCGATGCCGACGCGGTGCGGGCCGTCTTCGTAGAGGGCGACCTGCAGCAGCTCGCGTTCGCCGCCGCCGGCGGCTGGCAGGCCATCGCCTTCACCAGGGACGGGCGGACGGAAACGCTGCGCTACCGCCCCGGCGCGGCGTCGCTGGCCTGGAGCGGCGCACCGGGCCATGACGGGGCCAGGTTCGCGGAAAAAATCGTGGTCCACGGCAGCGTCTGGCAAGTCAGGCAGGAGGGGCGGGCGGCATTCCTTGACGAGTCGCGCATCGAGCTCCTGGCCGCCGGCAGGATCAACGTGGTAACCGGCCTGGCGGGGGAGAACCTGGAACTGGGAAACAAGCGTTTTCCCAAGTTGCTGCTCATGACCTGCGGCGGCGATTTCTTCAGCGGCGCGGCGGTTGACGGCGACGTGGTTTTCCAACAGGCAGGCGACGCGGTTGTCGACGCCCAGGTGACCGCCGCCGGCAGCCTGGTGCACGGCGCGGGGCGCCTGGAACTTGCCGGCGGGCTGTATGCCGCGGGTGTCGAGAACAAGGGCGAAGTCCGCGTCGGCGGTGCCGCCGGAACGTTCGGGCTGGGCCGCCTGGCCCGCATCCCCGGTTTCAGGCTGCTGCGCGATTTCCGCATCCACTTCATCGAGGAGAGGAACCATGGGCAACCACAAGGGATTGACGGTATTTGAGTTGCTGGTCACGGTCGGCCTGCTGTGGCTGCTGCTGCTGGGGGCCGCCCCGGCCCTGGACTCGTTCCTTGCCCGCCACGAGCTGCATGCCGCCCTGCGCGCCGTTACCGTCGGCCTGGGCTTTGCCCGCTGCCAGGCCATCCGCGAGGGCCAGGCCGTGCGGGCCGAAGTCGCCGCCGGCCGCCTGGCGCTCAGCCGCGACGACGGCCAGGGCTGGCGGGAGTTCCGCGGCTTCGAGCTGGGAAGCAGAGTCGCCGTGAGCGCCAACGCCCGCCCGGTCTTTTCCCCCCTGGGCGAAGTCGCCCCATTGTGCACGATCACCATCCGTGGCAAGCGGCGCTGCTGCCGGGTCGTGGTCTCGATGTACGGCCGCGTCAAGGTGCACGAAGGCGGCTGACTTCAAGCCGCCGGCACCGGCCTTGTGATACAATGGCGGCACCATGGATGCCAACGCGATGTTCCGTTCCCGCGCCGGCGCCGAGGCGGTCCGCGCCGCCTACCGGCAGCTGCTCGGGCGCTGGCCCTCTTCGTTTCATCCGCTCCATATCGCCACCAGCCTGGGAGAGGCTTTCGCCATGGCGGGCGGCAGGGCGGAGGGGCCGGCGGTCCTGATGCTCCACGGCTCGGGCTCCAACGGCGCCGTCTGGCTGGGCGCCGCCGCCGAGCTGGGCCGGATCGGCCGCTGCTACGCCCTCGATCTGCCGGGCGAGCCGGGAAGCAGCGCCGCGGTGCGCTGCGGCTGGCCGGAGATGGTCGCCTGGCTCGGCGAGGTGCGGCGGCAAATTCCGGAACGGCCATTGGTACTGCTGGGCAACTCCCTGGGCGGCTGGCTGGCCATGGCCGGCGCCCTTGCCGACCCCGCGGACATCGCGGCGGTCATGACCATATGCCCGGCGGGCATATGCCCGCGGAGAGATTCCTACAAGTGGTATGCCCTGGCGGCGCGCTGGCTCGGGAGCAGGGGGCCCCGCGTCATGGAAAGGGCCAATCTCCGCGGCCAAAAAATGGACGACGAGTTCCGCGAGTTCTTCGACCTGGCCGGCAGGCACTTCATCTACCGCCCCTCGGTCCCCATGCTCGCGGATGACGAACTGCGCCGGCTGACGATGCCGTTCGCGTATTGGGCGGGCAAGAAGGACATCCTGCTGCCCACAAAAAAAATAGCCCGCCGTTTGCGCCGGCTGCTGCCCTGCGCCGACATCTTCATCGACAAAAAGGGCGGCCACGGCTACCATCCGCCACCCGCCGTCCTGCGCGAGTGGCTGAGTCATGCCTTGTTGGCAAAAGTACTATAATTTCCTTCTGACCGCAGCCAGCTTGCCCTTCATCGAGACCGGCTTGTCGCGGCGGTCGTCGATGCGCAGCGTGGTCGAAACGCGCAGGGCGCCAATGCCGAACGGGACCTCGTGCATGGCCTTGACCGCTTCCCAGACCACGTCCATCTCGCCCTCGAGGATGGTTGACATCGGCGTCAGCATCGTCTTCAATCGCGGGAAGCCCTTCAGGGCCCCCTCGACCGCGGCAACGTAGGCGCTCAGCGAGGGCGAGGCGGTCCCCAGCGGCACCACCGTCACTTCGGCGACGACCCGGCCCAAAGCTGTCCCGCCTATTTTTTAACCTTGGCCAGCAGGTTGCGGGCCATGTCCTTGTGCACCGTGAAGGAGAGCATCTTGAGCTTGACGAAGTCGCCGCGGAAGAAGAAATAGCCCTCGTGCCTGCCCCAGCGCGCCGAGCGTCCCGAGTCCTTGATCAGGAACCAGTCATGGCCTTCGTGCTTCTTGTAGCCGACAATGTGGATGCCGTGGTCGTCCTCGGTGGTGCGGTTGGCGATGCGGAACTCGCGGCTGTCCTGGTCGATGTAGGCGGCGGGGATGTCGAAGCTGGGGATGAAGCAGACGTCCTGGAAGCCCAGCTTGCCGGCTTCCGAGACGTCGCCGCCGATGCTGACGCTGCAGCCGGCCTTGAGCGCCTTGAGGATCAGGCCGTACCAGTCCGCGAGCGGCACGTTGAGATATTCCCTGCTGTGCCACCAGTTGTCGGGAACGGGGAACTCCTGGAAGGTGTAGAAGGGATAGTAGGCCGTCGACATGACGTCGACGTAGTCGTCCATGTTCAGCGGCGTCTCGTTCCTGAGGAATTCCAGGGGAGTCATTTCCCTGCCATTGAAGACGAACTGTTGCGGCGGCGCCCCCAGGTGCTTGTCCAGGAGAAGGCCCACGTGCTTGAGCACCGTCTCCTCGTCCCACAGGTTATTGGCCTTCACGTATTCCAGGTAGCCCTTGACCTCGGTGATCAGGGGCTCGTGGTCCAGCTTGTCGCCGTCGACGCGGCGGCCGGGATAAGCCTCGGCGGGCACCAGGCCGTGCTCCTTCCAGATGCGGTTGATGGCGTTGCTTTCGCCCCCTTCTGCCACCAGCGAGGCGCCGCGCTCGCGCACCCAGCGCCGCACCTTGGCCAGGTATTCCCAGTAGACCGTCCAGACTTCGGAGAGCTTGATCTTCCTGCCGCTGAGACGGAAAATCTCCGATTCGTAGAACGATGTGGCGGCGAAGCTCCAGCAGATGTTGGTGTTGTACTGGGCCACCGGCGGGAAATGGAACAGGCTGCGGAAGGCCTGCGGCGACGGCGGCGGCACGACGCCGGCCAGGTCGGACTGCAGACTGCGCGCCTGCTCGCGTTCCGCTTTCTTCTCCTCGGCCTGGCGCTTGCGGATGGCGGACGTTTCCTCGTCCAGGACGGCCTGCTCCT